>JAUVVT010000001.1 GCA_030604505.1 bacterium
CCAATAAACTTTGGCGTAATTTCTTTAAACGATAAAACTTTGTTTTCTTCTAAAGGTTTAATAACCGGAAGGTGCAGCTGTGTCGAAAGACCAAGAGCACGAGCGAGACGCTTATGTTCATTATTTGTGCGTTCTTTAACATTGGGATTGTAAGCTGGCGGAGTGTTTTTAACAATAAGTGTTTCTATTTCCTTTCTTGTTAAGGGTCTGTTGAAGAAGTACATTTCATCATATATAACCTTCGGCATAGGGAATTGCAAAAGACCGGGGTACGCTGTTTCCCACCAGGCGTCTTTTCCCCAGGACGACGCAGCGGATTTGCCGTTAATAAAGAGTTCCAGCCCTTGTGATTTATCCCAGTTAAGTGTTATGTGATTCCAAATATTTTCATCCCATAGATGATATGATTTGATAGTGTGTCTTACATATCTCGAATCTTCGAGATATGCTTCGAGCCCGCCTGTTTTATTAACTTCAATCGCTATCAAAAATTGTTCCTTACGCCCCCATGCACAAGCTGACTGGTTAAACAGCAGTCCTTCAGACAATTTTCCTTTTACCCAGAAAGAAACCGCTCCGCTTGAAGAATTTAAATTTCCCGCACCCCACAGCAACGGCTCGTTATACCCTACCATTCTTCCTTTCATATATTTGTGAATAAATATAGCACCGACAATCGGATCTAACTCGAGACCCGAAAGATTGTCAATATCCTCATAACCGGGTATTATGTTCATTCTGATACCCTTTCCGAATCGCCCCTTCTCAAGGGTCAATCCGCGTTCTTCTATTGTCTTAAATCCGGAGCGTGCAACAAAACATTCATCAAGAAATGTAAAATCTTCGAACGAAAGGTGACATGTTGCCGCACCATTTCGTCCGGCTGCAAAGGATGATGAAATCAGCAGAAAAACTAAAAGAATTGTGAAGGCAATTTTTTTCATTTGTTCTTTTTCCGTATATAAGGTAAGAAATACTCAAATATTTATTTTTTGCTTTATGTATCACCACAGAAAAAAAAAGGCACAAAGTAAGAGTGAATTTTGATATACGTTTTACATTTCTTTTAAAATATTAATACTAAAACTTTAATAAAAAAACTTTGTTTCAATTAATTTTAAATATGACTATTTTTATATTTGTCCCTTTGTGTAACTCTTCAGTGTATAATCACAACATTATTACGTTTTGTGATTTCATTTAATTTTCCTTCTGGGTCGATTTTTACTGTGCATCTTTTTAAACTCAATCCGGGGGGAGCCGTGAGTGTTACTTTTGCTGTTTTCGGGACGAAATCCAATGGAGCAGCAAGTTCGGGGACTGAAGCGGCGGCAAGTATTAAGCCGTCTTCACTCATAAGTGCCACTTTTGACGACGGGACACTCACTGAACCAAGACTGTGTACGGTAACCTTTATTTCGTTTTTTTGAACGATTACATCATCTACACCAATACCGAGGTCCGGGCGATTCCAGTAAGATTTTGCTTTTGACAGTAATCTGAGTTTAACAATAGTAGTTTTTTTCGGCTGTAATGTAAATTCAATATCTTTTGTTCGTTCAAGTTCGGCTGTATGATTGTAGTTAATTTTATCAGGAACATCATCGCCGTTGTTGTCAATGCCTTCTATAACCTGCCATTTGCCCGGCTCAATATCCCAAGCCGTCATAATTCCCGTAACAGGTATAGTTTCAAGATTGTATGCAATAATTGTTATCTTTTCGGTTGTTGCATCGGGAACAAGTATTGCAACACTTTTATAATTGGCAGGCGGCTTGAATCTCCAGCTGACAGCGTGTCCGGGATAAAGAGCGCTCCGAGCGAGAGCAATACCACCCAGACGTGCACGCTGCAATTCTCTTGAATTGATGCTCACACGGTCACTCCACCAGTGTCCCTCGGTCATCATATACATCCGCTGAACAGCCGACTGAATCTGGTCTGCATAGTATTCTTCAAGAAATTGTTTGTTTCCGGTAATCTGCCATGCCGTGTGACGAAAATAATCACTTCCTGACTGGGGTGTTACACGGGATAATATTTCTCTGCCCCAGGTATTTCTTTTTCCAAGAAGGTCAATGAGATTTGCATTCAGCGAATTAAGTATGCCATAGTTACCGCGTTTTATTTCGTCCTCTATCGGTAAAAGATATTTTGAGCTACCTGTCCACCGCCATGCTGCCCAGAACAAATGTACAGCAGAGCCGAGTCCCCTTCCCCTATCTTTACCGCTTGGGAAAAGAATCTCGGCGGGTAAGTAATAAAAACCATTTTTGTCTTTTTTCCTGTGAGAAAGAAGACCGTCGGCAAGTGCAAGCAAAAGCTTTTTTGTTGCAAGATGACCGTTAAATTCGACAAGTACAAGCCCCGGATGCAGAATCAGGTGTGAAAAGTGAGTTTTGGCTAATGCCCAGACGCTTTCGTTAGCTATCTTTGTCCCGCTGAAGTAGCTCGAGCGGATATGGAGGTGTCCGAGATTATTTATTCCAGTGATACGTTCGTATGCTTTTGCTGTTTTCATCAGTCTTTCAACAACCTTCGGGTCGCCGTAATTGAGAAGCATTGTCTGGGGAATAACATTTATACCCTCTTCGTATACATGAAGTTCGTCAGTCTGGATAGTGGGAAGCCCATCAGTAAACATTTTATTTTCATAGAATGCCTCCATTTCGCGAAGAACGGATTCTGTGATTTTTTCAGGTTCGACTCCCATTAGAGCAGGTCCAGGCCACTGGTTGGTCATATCGCCGTCATCGGAAAGCCCTCCACCAAACTCACCATTTTCAACCTGCCGCTCGTCTATCCACCAGAAAACAAACTGTTTGACACGCTTGAGATTTTCGATTTGTCGGAATGCCCAGAGTGGGACACCTTTCGGCGCCTTCGGCTGCGTGAAAGGCGGCCATCCCTGTTCGGGATTTTTTATGCTCCAATAATAGCGCCCCGGTATATGGTCAGGATTAACACGGAACAGGTCGGTTATATCTTCGCTGTATCGGGTATACATCTTCAATTTTTTAATATTCGGATGTTCTTCCACCATATTTGCAACATTATCCCTAACCTGCGTGAAGCGGTCGATTTCATGTTCTTTAACAGCTTCTTTTCTGTCTTTAAAAACAAGCCGCAGCTGTGCTCCCTCCAGAGAAGCAGAACTAAAATCAGCACCTGCACCTGCAATGGTTATGTAAAGACTGTATCCATTGGGAAGTATACGGTCGCGAGTGTCCATCCATATTGTTTTTGGCTCGCCCGGTTTAACAGAAAAGCTGAAATCAAAAAGGTTTCTGTCATGCCAGATGGGATCCTTAATCTGTATATTTAGCGGGAAATATTCACCGTGTGTCGGTTTTACCTTCAGCGGCGGTATGTCGATTGCAATTCCGTCAAAACCGCCGTTTATGTTTTCCCACGTGTATGAATAGCGGGTATAATTCCTATTTAGATTACCTGCCCTGAACTCAAAAGGAATGAGTATATGAACCAGAGGCAGCGGATTCTCAATATATGTTTTCTTATTGATACGAGGTGCTCCGGGCGGCAGGGCAACCATAAGAGAGCGTTCATCAGGCAGAAAGCGCCCGTTTATATATTCAACGAGACTTTTAAGTGTATAATTGTCGGGTTCTGCCTGTCCCGTTAGTGTATATGTTAATTTTACAAGTCCTCCGGGTTCTTTTCCCGGCGTTACATTATATGCCTGAAATTCACCTATGGGAGTTTCCTGAATTTCGTTGTCAAAGCGAATTTTACCGCCGCGAAAAGGATGAGGAAGGCGATGAAATGTGCGCTCCTTTTTTGATGGTCTTTTAAAGATTAATTTTTCACTGTCTCTCTGCTTTTCTTTATCATATTCTAAAAAAGACAAAGAGCCATAAGCGGCACCCGATATTTCCAAATGGTTCCAGTTCTCATCAGGCATAAAGAATGTAACCGATTTCCCGGAGAGTGAATAACAGTTCCAGTCCGGCAGCTGGAAGTAATCGTTGCGTCCGGGGATGCGGGAACGGTTATACACGGGGGGCCAGGTCGTTTCGCGTATACCGTCATTTGCTTTCCACCACCACTGTTTTAAATCATATACATTGTGTATTTCAACCTTACGCACGCTAATTGACGGTTCATCAATAGGCGGCGGAATGTCATCCTGCCTGTTCCACCCATAACGCAGCCGCCATTCATCTCGTACTGCAATGTTACTAAGATTCCGTATAACTGGTGGTAATTCATCGGGAATGACACCATCCGCAAGACTTGAAATTTGTTCATCAGTAAGCATCCGGTCGAAGATACATATCTCATCAATATCGCCGCCGCGAACAAAATTATAGAGACTCTGCACCTGATAAGGGCTTATAATACGGGAATGCGGACCAAACTGGTCAAGACCGGCATAAAAAACCGCAGTGGTATCTTTCTTCCCTGCAAGTTTTCCGTCAACATAAAAGCAGATACCCTTTGTTTCATCCCACGAAAGCGCAAGATGAATCCATTGGTCAGGTTCTGGAAAGACAGGTATTGTATATGAAACACGCGGACGCGCAAGGTTTATGTCGGTTACAAAAGCATCAAATCCATGACCATTATAGTCGATTCGGAGCCATACAAGGTCCCAACTCGAATGGTCAGAATAACCAACACGGAAAATTGGGAACGCTACCTCCCCCACCGGCTCACGAGACCTCCAGAAAAAGGAAAGCGTTCCACGTTCTGCATATATATTCCCGGGTGCCTGATATGCCATAAGCTGAGTATGACCGCACTGGAAACCTTTTCCCTTTGCACCATCCGGGATTATATCAATTTCCCTTATGAAGGTCGGTTCATCTTCTCCGTTTGCTACATCAGGAATAAAACAATTTTCTCCAGAAAGGTAAAACAAAAGACCTGATTTTTTTGAGACATTTGCAAAAGCAGTTGATACAAAACATACCAAAAGAATAAAAACAATAAAGAATTGAGATGCTATAAAAATACAGTATTTATTGGACTGTCGTGGAATTATTCCTTTCATTCAAACCTCCTTAGGTACTTTTGTGGAAAGAAAGTATGTACGCTCGATAAGCTCTACTAATGTTGGATAGGATACTTTTCTCAAAAAACAGAACCTGTTAAGGCAGGTTCATTATCTATTTATTATCGTCGTTCAATATTTTATCATTGATGTACCGAAATATTCATTATTTCCTCTGCTGTTGTATACAGTATAAGAAACGCCCCTGCTTTCCTTTTTACTTATTACTGATGCACAGCCGGTTAGTCCATTCTTATTTACCGCGACAAATTTATCATTGAAATTTATATTTCCTTTATGCATCTTTACAATCCTTTTGCAGACATCTTCACAGGCTTGCTGCGGCGACATACCATTTCTCATATTTTCAACAACCTGGTATGAACCGCAAACCTTAATTACTTCTTCCCCCCTTCCGGTTGCCCCGGCGGCTCCCACTTCACCGTATACATACAGACCGGCACCGATAATCGGGGAGTCGCCGACTCTGCCGGGAATTTTAAATCCCAGTCCCGAGGTCGTCGTTATCCCCGCAATATTACCGTGTATATCGATTGCTAAAACATTTATGGTTCCCTGAATTCTCTCCATGTCATAGTTATTATCTTCAGGAGGAAACCAGTCGTCATCCGGGCTGAGATTTTCCTTCCATCTGAGCCATATCTTTCTTGCTCTATCTGTAAGAAGATTTTCTTCTTTAAAACCATGCACTTTTGCAAATTTCAGAGCACCTTCTCCCACAAGCATTATATGGTCAGACCTTTCCATCACCAGTCTTGCCACAGAACTCGGAGTTTTAATATTCCTAATTCCTCCTACTGCACCTGCATTGCTTGTTTTTCCGCACATAATCGATGCATCTAACTCCACAATTCCTTCTTCATTGGGTATTCCGCCATATCCGACTCCCGTATTTTCAGGATTAAGTTCAGCAGAGTTTGCTCCCTTCTCAACTGCATCAAGTGCACTTCCTCCTTTTGAAAGTATCTCCCATGCTGCCTCATTTGCCTTTAAACCGGACCTTCCGCCGCTTGTGATTACAACTGGCCTTTGGATTTCTTCTGCACTGCTTTTTGAAGAAAGTTTATTTATAAAATAAAATGATAATCCAGTTTTAACACTCCCTTTCATAAATTTTCTTCTTGATATTCTTCCGTACTTTATTTACCTCCGAAAATTTAATTTAAAAACGTTCTAATATAATTACTTTTTAAACTATTATCAAAATAAATATTAATTGTTTTTTGGTTTTATTTTTATTATTATTTGCTTTAAATAAACATCAAATATATTAACCGCTAATTACACGAATATATTATAATTTCATGCAATATAAAAAAAATCAGCATGGAACAATATTTGGAACCGGTGAAGGTTCTGTCAAAGATGGACCTGGGATTAGGTATGTTATTTACTTTAAGGGATGCAATTTCAAATGTCCATGGTGCTCAAATCCGGAGGGAATGAATAAAAAGGAAGAATTGTTACTCTACCCGGAAAAAGAACAATTTACAAATAGAATAGTTGAATCGTGTCTATATAATGCTGTCGGATTAGACTCAAAAGGTGCGACAAAAACTAACAGAAAAATCTGTGAAAAATGCAAAACATTTGATTGTGTTGATGTGTGTTATGACGACTCAAGAATTAAGGTCGGTGAAATAAAAAAGGTTAATGAAATCATTTCAGACGTTTTAAGATATAAAGACTTTTTTAAAAAAAATGGGGGTGTTACATTAACCGGCGGTGAACCGACATATCAGTGGGATTTTATGTGTGAATTGATAAGAGGTCTAAAATATTTCAAGATTCATACTGCTGTGGAAACAAATGGAGCACATCCGAATTTATCAAAGATTTTTTCCTATATTGACCTGATTATATTCGACCTGAAGATAATGGACACCGAAAAACATAAAGTCTGGACAGGTTATTCTAATAGACAAATCCTGAAAAATATCAAAAAATTGTATCGAATTAAAAAAAGATTCTGGATACGTATACCGGTTATTCCGGGAATAAATGATTCTGAAGGCAATTTAAGGAAAACAATAGAATTTCTTTCTCCTATGAAAGATTTTATCAAAGTTGAACTTTTAGCATATCATAAAACGGGAGTTATAAAATGGAAAGCCCTCGGTAAAAAATATCTGCTCCCGAATATTAAACCGCCGACGAAAAAAGATATGAATAAGTATAAAAAACTCTTTTCAGATGCCGGTATTACAGTTATAAATACATAATCTATTTTCTTTGAAAAGAAATTTTACTTTTATCTTATTCCTTGCTTTGCAAGGAATAAGATATGTATAAGTTTTTTGGGACACCTTTTTTCTAAAAAAGGTGTCTGCTCACTTCTTTTTCAAAAGAAGTAAGCTAAATTTCTGTTGAGGGAAAATCGAGCCGTTTTATAATATCGTCCTGTATTGCAGGTAAGAGGTCAAGCAGGTTAACAAATGTGCCATGGATTCTCACGATAAAGACCCCGTTATATTTTTTCGTATTCTTAATTGCATCCCTGAAAACATCAGCTGATAAGACATTAAAATATGCATAAAATCCGCTTTTCGGGTTAGGTCTGCCGTTAAATCCAAATATACTGTCCAGAATAGACCGGAATACCTCCTCCCTATCGCTTTTACGGGGATTAAACAGGTCGGGATTGATTCCGAGACTATAGGCATATCCCCCGAACATTTTTTCAATGGGCAGTTTTTGTAATGAAACGAGTCTCGGAAGAAGTCCTTTTCTGGCGGCACCAACAGAAGGGTCAAGACCGAAATTCAGCCGTTCCCTTTCCAATCTGCCGTCGGGAGTAGCGCCCACCCAGTAGCCGTAAAGCAGATGTGTAGAAGGAGTGCTCCAGTCTGCATTAAAGCGGCAGCCGAATATGTTTTGCTGGTTATTAATCCTATCAGAAACCTTTCTGCATAATTCAACAGCTTCCTTGTCGGCATAATCATCATTATTCCCATACTTCGGAGCAGATTTCAGGAAAGCATGTAGTTCTTTATTTAAACGAAAATTTTTATTTAATGCATTGATTAAATCTTTAAAAGTAATATCTTTTCTCTTTTCAAACATATATTTAACTGCTGTAAAAGAATCCGAAACGGTTGCCATACCATGAATCAAACACCCCGAACCATTATACGGTGAGCTTTTACCCCTGAAATCCCTTATATCTATTCCCGAATCCAATCCTCCCATAAAGGTTGATAAAAATGGAACAGGCAGGCTTGAAAGGGCTGCACTACATCCATTTGCGGCGTTCACCATTCTTTTGATAAAATAATCAAGCTGCCTGTAAAACACCCTCTTAAACTCATTAACCGATTTAAAAGTATTATTTATTCCAAGCTCTTTATAAGATAATCCAATTTTTTTGCCTGATATAAGTGATTTTCCGTCATTAATTGTAAGTTCGAGTATTTTTGCCAGATTCAGCCAGCTGTTAGTCGTATTGCCAGATTCCTTACCCATAATCAGAGGTTCCTGGCATCCGCCTATGCCGTAATCTTTTAAATCTTTGGATTTAATCCCCTTCTTTTTTAATACCGAAAACAGTTTGTCATCATTAAATAACGACGGAGTACTATGACCCAATGTAAAAAAGAATCTGCTGATTGATTTACATATTGATTCGGGTGTATTGTTGTGAAGTTTTACAGAAAGATTTGGCTGGGGACTGTCTGACTCAAAGAATGCATCGAGAAAGATTTCGGTCATATTGCAGGTAATATCATCCCCCTTTTCATCTCTGCCTCCGACCATAAGATTCTGGGAGATTGCCCAATTTCTGTCACCGACATTATACAGAGTTAGAAAATGCCGCGCTAACTGTACCGCCAATGCCCGCGGTATCTTTTTATTCAAGTAAAAAAATTCAAAAATCCTGTCAATATTTCCGACGGAGAATGCAAAAGGATTGGGAGACTGTTCAATATTCATTACCATCCAGAGAATTATAAAAGACTGCATCGCTTCATATAAATTTTCTGCTCCATATTTCGGGACTGTTTTACAGGTCTGTGCAATCAATTCAAGCTCCTGCTTTCTTGCTCCCTTGGACTGCTGTGCCTTTTCAGAAGCAAGCTGACTGTAGCGTTCTGCAAGATTTACTGCTGCGTTTAGAGATTTTATAACTGCATCATAAAACCTCTCCTTTTCTGAATTTTTTCTAAATAATTTCTTTTTTTGATTTGCCTTTTTTATAATATATTCAAGTCCATTTTCTAAGACAGGTCTGAAATCGCAAATTGTATGGCCCGTAACCTGCTCCACAAAATAAACAACCTCTTTTGTCTCAAGTCCCGTACGTTTATAGACGTCGGATAATTGCTTTACATATTCATACTCTGCCCAGAAATTGCGAACCTTTTGTATCCTTTCTCTTGTAAGTCTCATCTTCTTATTTGGAGTAATATCATTATAAACAGCCGTAACATCACAGTATCCTTCAAACGTTTCAACCTTAAAACTTGGATTTATTAGTGCATAAGTCTTCGAAAATGCATCATCCTCGGTTCCCGCAAAAACCTCACCCTTTCTGATTTCTAATTTTATCCCTCTAATAACCTCATCTAAAAGTTCAGCCTGAATTTGTGCTTTGGAATATTTTTTCCCGTTTTTCATTAATCTTTTCAACTTTTTCATTCTGATTTCCTGAATAAAAAACCAGCCGTCCAACCTTTTTGTTGAAAGATTCGCACCTTTAATCGTTTCGATTCCTTTTTTGAGTCTATTAACATTTAAAATTTCCGAAAAATCTAAATCACTCATATTATTATTTTTTTAGAAATATGATTTATAAAAAATTTATTTATCTAAATATGGCAAATATTAATCTATTTTTCAACATCTTTAATTATTTTCAGAAAAACATCCCATTTATCCTCTTTTATCATATGGTCGAAACTAAAAACAAAAACTCCCGAAGAACCATCGGAAAGTCCTTTTATTACTGCCTTTTCAAACTCTTCATCTGTCATTTTTACAGGTTCCGAAACTCCCTGAACTATCACCCAGACCGGTTTTTTTGTAAGCTCAATAATCTCTTTTGTAACATCACCAATCCAATCCACATCCCTGTTGCACATTAAATGATATGACATCGGCGAAAAAACATCAATGTATTCAGCAAGTTTCTTGTAATCCTGACAGATTATCTTTTTTATTGCCCTGTCAAAATCAACTAACCGCCACGGAACACCAAATAATCCGACGGTTTTACCAGGATATTTTTCATCCACCAACTTCCGGACATTCGCACAAAAACTTGTTATCTGTTCGCATTTCCATTCTCTCCAAATGTTTTCGCTATTATCTAAAACCCAGCCGGCAGTTTCTTCCGTATTATTCAGATTATCCGGAATTTTAATCTCCGTTTCTTTCTGAAATTTATCTATGCAGTTATTGCAGAAACAACTTTCATAAATATTCGGTTCCTTCACCTCCCAGTGACAGGGATACCTGATAAAATCGAGCCAAACCCCGTCATAAAATCCCTTTGAGAACATCCTGTCAATCTCTTTTAATTTCATTTGTCTTACCTTATCATTTGAGGGGCAGACTCCGGCATACCATCCCTCTTCTTTAAGGAACTCTCCATTTGATAAGATGGGTCTTGAATCCAGTATATCATTCCAAATCTTTTTACCTACAAATATGCTGTATTCAAAAAACGTTTTTATATCCTTTTTTTGGAGTGCCGCAGGAATGCTTTCTTCCTTGAACTTTGCCCAAACTCCGTTTATACCAGCACCCGCAATATAATCGGCAATCTGCTCAGCAGAAAGTCCTTTACATATATCAGCATTTCTATTAAATCCGTATACACCGATCATTTTACCACTCTCTTTATTTTCTGTACAAACTGAATTAAAAACAAAAATTGAAAATATTAATAAAAAAAATATTTTTTTCATCGTGTATTCTTTTTTTATTCTTACTTTCTTTCTGCTGGCGAAGGTGTTTTCTTCACCTTCGCCTTTGTTTCAGCTCCGATAGGGGCGAAATGTTTATAGATAAATTTAAAAAACCAAGTTAAAGCTCCATAGGTGTGTCATTGAATATATTTATAATAGAAGCAAAATGTTTTTTAATTTTATGAATCCCTATACAGCAATATCTTTTATTGACATCAATATCTCATCGTGGAAGTTTGGTCTGAATTCTGTAATTTTATTGTTTTCTCTTGTCGGGTGAACCCTGTTCGTAAGAAGAATAATAAACAGCTCATTTAAAGGGTCAATCCACATAGATGTGCCGGTATAGCCCAGATGTCCGAAAGAGTTTTCTGAAAAATAACTTCCGATAACATCCCCTTCCCCCATAAACATTCTCCATCCAAGTGCCCATTTGCAATCGGGTATGTCTGTGGTTCTTGCTGTAAATTCCTTGACAGTATCTGGATGAATCAGATTTATACCTTTATAATCACCACCGTTCATTATCATTTGGCAGAAGTTTGCAATATCACTTGAGTTGCTGAACAAACCGGCATGCCCCGATATTCCACCCATTACATAAGCATTTTCATCGTGAACTTCACCCTGAATGACTCTTCCTCTAAACTTACAATCCTCTGTCGGAGGAATCTTTTCCCGCATATCTTCGGGAGGACAGAAAAACGTATTTTCCATATCCAATGGCTTATATATCATATCGGAACAAAACTTATCAAATCCTGCAGATGTTATCCTTTCAATAATTTCGCCAAGCAGTATATATCCCAAATCACTGTAATCACACTTTACACCTGGATTAGCTTCAAGTGCAATCTGATATAAATTTTCCAATAAACTCTGTTTATCAGATGATGATTCAAAAAGCGGTTTCCACGGGGGAAGACCAGAAGAATGATTGAGCAGATGTCTGACCTTTACAAGGTCTTTGTATTCCCCTTTATACTCAGGAATGTAATAGTTTACATTCTTTTCAATATCAATTTCACCTTTGTCTTTTAATATCATAACGGCAGTCGCCGCGGCAATTACTTTTGTAAGAGAAGCAAGGTCATATATGGTATTCTCATTAACCTTTTTAGAGTTGTTCTCATAAGAAAAACTCCCAAAACCTTTGTTATATATAAGATTATCACTGTATGATATTAAGGCGGAGCCTCCGGGAAATACACAATTTTTTACTGCATAATTTATTAATTTTTCAATATTTTCTTCAATAAACATTATTTATAATATCTAAGAAGTATGAAAAAATAATTCAGATTTTAATTGTAAATAGATAAAGATTGATAGCAGTTTGAAGGGAAAAACCAATTGAAAGGAAAATAAAACCGATTATGCCAATAATACCTTTATTAAATTTTTCTTCCATCCAGTAGTGGATTGAAACTATTTTCTTAATCCAGAAAAAAATGGCAAAAAATAAAAAATAAAGAATAACAGAAACGTAGGTCAATATGAATAGGAAATTAAGCTTCAGTACGTCAAAATTTTCAAACCGAAAAAGAATAAAAATTGAAATTAAAAAAATGAAAGAAAAGGTAATAAAACCTTTTCTTTTTCTATTATATGCAGCCGGTGATTTATATAAAAAATCTCTTATTCTTATGAATACATTAGCGCCGATTGCTTCTAACGATAATAGAAATATTCCGATTAAATTAAAAACCAAACCGATTAACGTGAGGTAATAAATAAAATTATATCTCATTCATTACTTTCAATAAATATTATGACAATAGTCAATTATTGTTGGTCCAATGGTTTCTGCAATGATTTCATCAGTAATTTTCCGGGCTTAAAAAATGCTTTTTTATGCGGCGGCACATATATAACTTCATTAGTTTTTGGATTTCTCGCTTTAGGTTTTGCTTTAGCTTTCTTGACACCAAGAACCCCAAATCCTCTTATTTCTACACGTACCTCCGGACTTGCATTTGATAGAATATTCGTTAATACCTTAAAAGCACCATCTACTATTGGGGCAACTTTTTCGTGAGTAAATCCTGTCTTTTGAGACACAATCTTTACTACGTCCTTTTTAACAAAAGTTCTCATAAAATTTCCTCCATATAATTTTTTAGAAGTCTATAAAATCAAATAACATAGAAAATATAACAAAAAAATAAAAAAAACGCAAACATTATTTACTTTATTTTCAAAATCTTATAATATTTTTTATAAATACTGTCCGCAAGTCAATATTTGAGCTAATAATCTGATTATTCTTGGGTTAAGTATTGCTAAAATAAAGAAATTTAAAATTTTTCGGCTTCATCAATCAACATAATTGGAATATCGTCTTCAATTTTATATTTTAACTTGCAATTATGACAAATCAATCTCTGGTTTTCTTTGTCATATTCAAGGTCTGCCTGCTTCTTTTCTTCTGTACCATCTTCATTCTTGATAATGATTTCCCCCTTACATTTCGGGCAGGCAAGTATTTCAAGCAATTCTTTATCTAACATAAGCAACATATTTATTTTAAATAAATAACGGATTATTTATCATACTTTACATCAAGTTCTCTGCCGGCTTTTGCTTCATCTAATCTGCCGATAGGTGTGGTTTGGGGTGAACTATGCAAAACCTCAGGATTCTTTTCCGCTTCTTCCTTAATCTTTATCATTGCCTCGGCAAAAGAATCTAAAGAACTGCGAGATTCGGTCTCTGTGGGTTCGATCATTAATGCCTCTTTTACTATCAGTGGAAAATATATAGTAGGTGAATGAAACCCAAAATCCAAAAGTCTCTTTGCAACATCAAGTGTTCTAATCCCATATTCTTTCAGATTCTCACCGGAAGCAACGAATTCATGCATACAATAATCTTTATAAGGTATAGAAAAATGTTTTTCAAGTTTTTTGAGAAGATAGTTTGCATTTATAATAGCATTCTCACTAACCTCTTTTAGACCTTTAGCTCCAAGAATCCTGATGTAAGTGTATGCTTTAACGAATATAGAAAAATTTCCGAAAAATGAGTGAATTTTTCCAATCGAATTTTTATAACTATAATTCCATTTAAATGAACTGCCGTCTTTAATTATTCTGGGGACTGGCAGAAATGGCTCGAGTCTTTCAACCACTCCGATTGGTCCCGAACCGGGTCCTCCTCCTCCATGCGGTGCAGAAAAGGTCTTATGCAGATTGACGTGCATAATATCAAATCCCATATCGCCTGGTCGCGTGATTCCCATAAGAGCATTAAGATTTGCTCCATCCATATACATTAATGCACCCCGGCTGTGAACTATTTCGGATATTTCAAATATTTGCTCTTCAAATAATCCCAGAGTATTGGGATTTGTAACCATCAGCACGGCGGTGTTCTTATCAACATATTTCTTGATTTCTTCTATATCAAGTTTACCCTGCTCGTTTGATTTTATCTGGAAGGCCTTAAATCCGCCGATTGAGACACTTGCAGGATTTGTCCCGTGAGCAGAATCGGGAATAATAACCGCCGTTCTTTCTTCACCCAATTTTTCAAAGTACCTTTTAGCTATAAGGATTCCGGATAACTCTCCTTGTGAACCGGCAGCAGGCTGTAATGAAACAACATCAGTGCCGAGAATCTCACATAAATATTCCTCAAGCTCTTTCATCAGCTTTAAAGCACCCTGCACAAATCTCTCATCCTCAAACGGATGAACATTTCTGAATCCGTCGAGTTTTGCAGTTTCCTCATTAACTTTAGGATTATATTTCATTGTACAGGAACCGAGCGGGTAGAATCCTTTGTCGATGTGGTGGTTCTTCCGAGATAAATTTACAAAGTGCCTTACTGCTTCCGGCTCACTAACCTGAGGCAGTTCTGCATCGCTTTTCCTTTGAAATTCTTCAGGAATTAATTCATTAATATCTTTAGCTTGAACATCAAGCGCGGGCAGTGTATATCCCTTTTTACTATCTGATGATATTTCAAATATTAGTTTTTCTTCCATACTTTAAGATTAACTATTATTTATTAGCTTTTAGCTTATTGAAGAAAGTGAATTAACAAAAAGTTCCATTTCCTCTCGTGTTCTTTTTTCGGTTACTGCAATCAATAATGAATTTTTAATACCAAATCTATCTAAATCTATACCGCCGAATATTCCTTTTTTATATAATGCTTCAAGAATATCACCGGGCTCATTATCTGTTTCTACTGCAAACTCTTTGAAAAAGGGATTGTTGAATTTAAGTTTATATCCATCCAAAGAATTTATCTTTTCTGCCAGATAATGGCTTTTTTGAATGCATTGATTTGCAACTTCCTTTATACCATCTTTACCGAGCAGTGTAAGATAAACACATGCTGACAGTGCATTCAGCGCCTGATTAGTACAGATATTAGAAACGGCTTTATCTCTTCTGATGTGCTGTTCTCTTTTCTGAAGAGTCATAACATAACCGACTCTGCCGTTTATATCAACAGTTTTTCCGATTAATCTTCCGGGTATTTTTCTGATTAGCGATTTTTTCGCAGCCAATATACCGACATAAGGACCCCCGAAATTCAGGTCGTTCCCCAGAGATTGTCCTTCGCCGCAGACTATATCGGCATTATATTCACCAGGCGGTGTGAGAATGCCGAGAGAAATGGGATCGACGATTACAGTTAATAATCCGCCGGAACTATGCACAATTTCTTCAATCGAAAAGACATCCTCAAGACACCCGAAAAAATTTGGGTGCTGAATAATAACACCCGCATATTCACTTGAAATTTTCTTTTGCAGAGCTTCAGGTTCTACTATGCCATTCTCTATAGAAAGTTCCTCTATCTCGATTTTCTGCCCGTAACAATATGTTTTAATAACTGACAGGTAAAGCGGATTAACCGAGCGGGGAACGATAATCTTCTTTTTTCCCTTCATACTGCAGGTCATAAGAGCAGCTTCTGCCGCAGCAGAAGCACCATCGTACATAGAAGCATTTGATACATCCATACCGGTCAGTTCACATATCATCGACTGGTATTCATATATAGTCTGAAGAGTTCCCTGACTGACCTCTGCCTGATACGGAGTATACGCAGTATAAAATTCGGGCCTCGAAGTTATATGGCTTACCGCAGAAGGAATAAAATGGTCATAGGCACCTCCACCTAAAAATGAAATATAGTCTTCAGCAGTCGAATTCTCTCCGGAAATTTCTTTCAACAGCTTTAAGACTTCAAATTCAGATAGCCCATCGGGAATTTTTAGTTCTTCCTTAAGTCTCAGCTTTTCCGGTATGTTGTCTATAAGTTCTTCAAATCTTTCGACACCTATCTTTTGGAGCATTTTTCTTCGGTCATCGGAAGTATTGGGAATATAAGCCATTTGGAACCAAACAATGATTTTTTTTTGAAATATATCTTAAAATAGATGATGCGAGACGCCGTATTACATCCGTGCGGATTTAAATTTAAATCTAATCACCTATTAAACTTTTGTATCCTGCGGCATCAAGAAGTTGATTGAGTTCTTCATTGTTACTCATTTCGATTTTTATAATCCATCCCTCGCCGTAAGCGTCACTGTTTATCAAATCCGGTCTGTCAATCAGGACATTATTAACATCAACTATTTTTCCCGAGACGGGAGCAAACAGGTCAGCAACGGTCTTAACGGCTTCTATTACGCCGAAACTTTCCATTGATGTAAATTCTGAGCCGACTTCGGGCAGTTCCACAAAAACAATATCACCGAGCTCCTGCTGGGCATAATCAGTGATTCCGACAGTTGCAATATCTCCATCGACTAAAATCCATTCATGTTCTTTCGTATAATGCAAATTTTCACGAATTTCCATTTTTTATTTCATCTTCTAAAAACGAAGTATTAATAAGTCCTTTTCTGAAATTGTCATTTTTCAGTACTTTTTGATGAAACGGAATATTGGTTTTAATTCCTTCAAGTATGAGTTCATCCAACGCTCTTTCCATTCTTACAATTGCTTCGTCTCTATTTTGCCCATAAGCTACTACCTTAGCAACCAATGAATCATAATACGGTAAGATTTCATATTGGGCATAGGCGTGTGTATCTATTCTAATCCCCGGACCGCCCGGGATATGAAAACTTGTAATTTTTCCGGGAGATGGAATAAAGTCCCGCTCCCAGTCTTCGGCATTAATCCTGCACTCAATTGCGTGTCCGCTGCTTTTGATACTTTCCTGAGAATAACTGATAGGAGAACCTGCAGCAACCAGAATCTGGTCTTTAACAAGATCTCTTCCGATAACCATTTCAGTAATCGGGTGTTCTACCTGTATTCTGGTATTCATTTCCATAAAATAGTACTGTTCATCTGAATTGACCAGGAATTCAATTGTGCCGGCATTTTTATATCCGACTTTTTTGGCGCCATTGATAGCAGCCTCAAACATCTTCGACCTTAATTCTTCGGATATTCCCGTTGCAGGAGTTTCTTCGATAAGTTTTTGATGCCTTCTTTGGATAGAACAATCCCTTTCTCCCAGTGCGACCACATTTCCGAAATCATCACCAAAAATCTGAACCTCAATATGTCTCGGTTTGATAATAAATTTTTCCAAATATATTTTTGAATCAGGAAAAGCTTTTTCGACTTCGCCTTTAGCCATTGAATAACCGTTTTTCATCTCTTTATTATCATTTACAATCCTCATACCCCTTCCACCCCCACCGCCGGAGGCTTTTAAGATAACCGGATATCCTATTTCATCTGCAATTTCTCTGGCTTCTTTCCAGTTTTTAGTAGTCCCGTTACTCCCCGGAATCACGGGAACTCCCGCTTCTTTCATAATATTTTTTGCTAAAGATTTATGTCCCATCTTTTCTATCATTTCCGGAGAGGGACCTATGAATTTTATATTGCAGGATTTACATATATCAGCAAACTGAGCGTCTTCCGATAGAAATCCGTATCCGGGATGAACAGCATCTGCATTTGTTATTTCAGCCGCACATATTATTCTTGAATAGTTTAAATAGCTCTCAGAAAGAACCGCAGGACCAATACAAACTGCCTCATCTGCAAATCTCACATGAAGTGAATCACGGTCTACATCTGAATATACTGCTACCGTTTTTATATCAAGTTATTTACATGCCCTTATTACTCTTAATGCAATTTCTCCCCGGTTTGCTATTAAAACCTTATCAAACATAATAAAAATCAGTTATTATATTAAAATTTGCTGAACTTTGATAAAAATCAAATATTTTTACCAGAATACACGGAGAAAGCAGCCAAATTTTTATTAAAACTTATTAGAAAATTAAGTTGTACTCCTTAGGCAAGAACAATAAATTATCACAATTTTTCTGAAAATAATTGATACATTAAAAGTTCAGAAAAATTATTCGTCAGACATAATGAATAAAGTCTGGTTATATTCTACAGGTTGGGCATTTGGTTGAACTATTTTTATTATTTTCCCATCCTTTTCTGCTTCGATTTCATTCATAAGTTTCATAGCTTCAATGATACACAAAATCTGACCCTTCCTTACCATATCACCCTCTTTCACAAAAGGTTCTGCATCAGGAGCAGAAGCGCGGTAAAAAGTACCGACCATAGGAGATTTAAGCTCGAATGTATTATCAACTTCCGGCGGAGCTTCTTCTTTTGTCACAGTCCCAGCTGTTTCTAATTTTATTGAATCTTTTGCTTTTTGAATTATCTCTTGGGATACAACCTCCGGTGAATGGTTATTGCTGACACTTTTCCTGATTCTGACCTTTGTCCACCACCATTTTGAAACTTCAAGTTCATCAATATTGCTCTCTTCGACCAATTTTATCAATGTTTTTATTTCTTCTGGTTTCATTTAACCCTCTTTAAAAAATTACGGGTTGAAATAATAATATCTTTAATTACTATTTTGAACCAATTATTCCATCAAAAATATTATAAAGATAAACAGCAGCGGCTGTTCCGAGGTATATTCCGTTATTTTTGTCTGCAACAATTCCACCTATTAGTGAAGCCGCCTCTAAGGTTATTATCATATAGCCCTTACCGAGTTCTTTTCTCTTCAGCTGCATATAACCCGGAATAAATATTCTTTTATTTATCTTCCAATATGAACCGGAAGCAGCATAAGGAACCGTCTTTTTAGTTTCACCGAACAAGCTGCTAACCAGGTTAACCTTTACCGGGTCGCTTTCAATACCTACACTTGCAGTCCTGCCGTCTATGTCTTCTGCAATTATAAAGTATCTAAGTGAATCGCCCAAAATATTTTCCGATGGAATCCTGCAAAAATAAATATCGCTTTCATACGAAAGAAAATCAACTCTTTCCCATTCAACAAGACCGTCCGATATATACTTGGTATAAAGGTTATTCAAACCTTCTAAAGCATTTGCCCTGACTATCAGGTCAATATCTTTCCCCTTCTCAGCTATCTGAACTCTATTATGATGTATAACCGGAGCAAGAAAATCGTCGTTTTCGCTTATATTTTTCAACAACTCAGGGATTTCAACAACAGGCGAAATTTCAATCTTATCGAGAACACTCAGTTTTTCATCAGCTGTAATTTCAATGATTTTACCAATAGAGACTTCCGGAAAAACCTGTGTAATCCGAACTACACCTATTTTTTTATCATCTCTATTATCCGGCATATCACGCAATAACCTGAACTCGTCACCAATCCGTATATTAGCATTAGCTCCTCTGTCAAAATACAATAGATTATCATCAATCTTTATAACATAGCTAATAACAAGCTGCTGCGCATCAGCACTCACAAAAACCAAGAAAATCAGAAAGATTTCAATTAATGTAATAAAAAATATTTTTTTCATAAACTTAATAATATAAGTGAATATAAAATATACAATTAAATTTTCATAAAGTCAAATAAAATTTTTAAATTCTACTATTTTAAATTTCTTACATAAAAATTCTTATTGGAAACAAACTATCCACTCCCCAAAATTCTTAAAAATTCACTTTCATTAATAATTTTTATCCCTAACTTCACTGCCTTGTCATATTTCGAGCCGGGATTTTCGCCAAGTAATAAAAAATCCGTATTACTGCTGACGGAAGATGTTACCTTTCCACCATTTTCTATTATCAATTCAGCAGCTTCTTCTCTTGAATATTTTTCCAATGTTCCGGTTAATACAAATGTTTTTCCATTAATCTCTTCGTTTACCTTTTTTTCTTCAGCGGTTTTTTCCATTAATACGCCTGTCTTCCGGAGCTTTTCTATTATCTTTAAATTATCATTTCTCCCAAAGAATTCTACAACACTCTCAGCCATTTTATCCCCGATTCCATCGATCTCCTGCAGCTCGTCCAAAGTCGCTTCCTTGATTTCGCCGATTGAGGAAAAATGTTTTGCCAGTTCTCTTGCCGCACCAAGACCGATATACCTTATTCCAAGGGCAAAGATTAACCTCTCTAACGGTCTGTTTTTGCTTTCCTCTATACTATTAATCAGATTTTCAGCACTTTTATCACCCATTCTTCCAAGCATCGCAATTTCTTTCTTGTCCAGATTATATAAATCGGAAGGGTCTGAAACAATTTTATTTGCAGTCATCTGTTCAATGAGGGATTCTCCGAGTCCTTCGATATTCATTGCGTTTCGTGAGCCAAAGTGCTCAATCCTCCTTGCAATCTGTTCAGGACAGGAGAAATTTATGCACCTGACAGCCGCTTCACCCTCCAATCTAACCAGTTCACTTTTGCATACAGGACATTTTTCGGGAATTTCAACAGGAACAGCGTCCTGTGTTCTTTTTTGAAGATTTATTTCAATAACCTTTGGAATTATATCTCCACCCTTTTCAATAATAACCGAATCTCCAATCATTATATCGAGCCGCTTAATTTCATCCACATTATGCAGAGTTGCCCTCTTGACGGTTGTCCCGGCAAGAAGAACGGGCTCCATAACCGCAACAGGCGTAATAGTTCCGGTTCTGCCAACCTGCCAGAATACATCTCTCAAAATTGTTTCTGTCTTTTTTGCTTTAAATTTAAATGCGACAGCCCAGCGTGGACTTTTTGCAGTATTTCCAAGAAAGTTTCTCTGGCTGAATGAATTAACCTTTATGACAACTCCATCCGTCTCGTAATCAAGCTTATCTCTTTTTTCTTCCCGTTCTTTACAATATTCAAACACTTCATCAATATTCCCGCATATTCTGTGGTTCTGGTTCACAGGAAAACCGATTTCATGAAGCATATGCAAATTATCATAGTGGCTGTCAAACAATTTCATCTTTGATTCCAGAGTCATAAAATAGTATATAAAAACCGAAAGATTTCTTTGTGCAACAATCTTCGGGTCTTGAAGTTTTAACGAACCCGCAGCGGCATTCCTCGAATTAGCAAAAAGATTTTCTCCCATCTCTATCTGTTTTTCGTTCAGTTTCCTAAATCCTTCTTTGCCGATAAAAACCTCTCCCCTCACTTCAAATTCATCAATCCCCTCAACAGGTTTAAGAATTTTTAAGGGTATGGCTCTAATAGTTTTCAGGTTTTGAGTAATATCATCTCCCCTTATACCATCGCCCCTCGTAGCTCCCTGAACATATTTTCCGTCTCTGTATACAAGTGAGATTGCAACCCCGTCGAATTTCAGTTCTGCAACGTATTGATATTCCTCCCCAAGAAGCGTCTTTACTCTCCTGTCAAAATCGATTACTTCTTCTTCAGTGTAAGTATTTGCAAGACTGAGCATAGGAATAGAATGCGTAAATGAAGGGAATACTTTGGTCGGTTCATCGCCTATTCTTTGTGTGGGAGAATCAGATGTCAAAAACTCCGGATGCTCCTTCTCCAAATCAATCAGTCTCTTCATCAGCATATCATATTCATAATCGGAGATTTCAGGGCTGTTCAAAACATAATATCTGTAATTATGATAATTAATATCATTGTGAAGTTTCTTTATTTCTACCGTTACATCCACAAGATTAATAACTCCATTTTTTATTATTATTATATTTAAATCTAATATCTTTAATTGAACAAATCAAGTATTTTTAAAACTTTCTGATAAAAAATTCATATAAAATAACTTGACATTAATTAATTTATTATTTATTTATAAACAAAATTAACTTTCAGCTATTAGCTTTTAGCCAATAGCTAACAAGCATTGAATATTTATTACAGGAGGAGAAAAAATTAACCGTTTAATTGAAAACATACAGATATTTCACCAGCTTAACCAGTACAAGGATGAGGAGATTTTTCAGATTATTCAGGGTGAATCCTCCCAGACAGTTGCC
>JAUVVT010000337.1 GCA_030604505.1 bacterium
CCCTTTCAGGTATAGTTACAGAGACCTCTATAAGAATAGGCGGAGATGAAATGGATCAGGTTATTATTCAGTTTTTTAAGAGAAATTATAATCTTCTTATTGGTGAGAAGAGTGCTGAAGAGATAAAATGTTCTATTGGTTCTGCGGTACCGCTTGAAGAAGAAATATCATTACCTGTTAAGGGGCGTGATTTGATTGCTGGTGTTCCTAAAACAACGGAAGTCAGTTCAGTGGAGATAAGGGAAGCATTGAACGAGCCGGTTAGTTCGATTGTTGATGCAGTGAGATTAACTCTTGAGCGAACTCCACCTGAGCTTTCTGCTGATATTCTTGACAGAGGAATAATATTGACCGGAGGAGGCGCGCTGTTGAAGGGAATAGATGAAAGATTAAAAGAAGAGACCAATCTCCCGATAAATGTTGCAGAAGACCCGCTTACATGCGTCGTCAGGGGAACAGGTAAGTTATTAGATGATATTGAATACTATGAAAAAGTTTTGATTAAGAGCAGAAGATTGTAGCAATTTTTTTTATTTAAATTATCCTAAATGAGGTATTATTGGATAGAGTATTTAAAATTGTTTTCATCTTTAAAGAGTATATAACGGTTTTTTTTGCGATATTATTTTCCTTGTTCTTGATTATTTCTAATGAAAATGAACAGGTGGAGAACCTGCAGATGAAAGTAATTGATATTTCAGGAAAGATTAAGCAAAATTTTGCCTGGTTCGGTGAAGTATTAAATGCTGTTGACGAAAATCGGAAATTGAGAGAAAAGATTTTATATTTGAATCTTGAGAACATAAATTTAAAGGATGCCGGAGCCGAGAATCAAAGATTGAGAGAAATGCTTGGCTTTAAGGAAACTAATAAATTGAAATATCTTCCCGCTGATGTTGTTTCAAAAGGTTTTCATCAGATTGTAAATTCTGTTCAGATAAATGTTGGTCAAAGTGATAGTGTGAGAAAGAATATGCCTGTTATTACAGAGAAAGGACTTATTGGAAAAGTTTTTCTGGCTGGAAAGGGGTATTCTTTGGTGCAAATGATCAATGATATAAATTTCAGGGTCGGTGCAAAGATATTAGGAAAAGAAGCTTCGGGTATTGTAAAATGGAAAACCGGTGATGTTTTTGAAATGACAAGTGTGCCTAAAAGTTTTGAGGTCGTGATAGGTGATACAATAATTACTTCGCGTCACAGTCAAATTTATCCTTCAGAAATTCCTATTGGTACTGTTTTAGAAGTCTCAAATAATCTTCCGGGAATGTCTAAGATGATTATTTTGCATACATTTGTCGATTTTTCATCTATTGAAGAGGTTTTTGTAATTGTTTCCAATGTGAAATCGGAATTTACTTTGCAATGATACCAGAGATTTCGAGAAAAAATTATTAATGATGCTGTTTTTAGAAAAATATAATTTGGGTTTTCTGAAATTTTAACGAGGGCAAAGGCGAAGAACACCTTTGTCAGCAGAAAATAAGTTGACGTTGACGTTGCTTTGAGATAATTATAATCGAGTTTCTTTATTTAGATGTTCACATATAGAAATATAAAATGGATTCTGCTTTTTTTATTTAGTATTCTATTTCAAAGCATTATAGTTGATAATCTTCTCTCAATTAAAGGAATTAGGCCTGATTTTGTTATTATAACATTAGTCTTTTTTGGATTAGAGTTTGGTAGCGTATATGCTATAATAGCTGGTTTTTTGGTAGGATTAATGCAGGGGCTGGGCTTTTTTGGGAGCGGATTTATAGGTCTCTCGTCACTTGCAAATTCAATGACCGGTTTTTATGTCGGTTTTTTTCAGAAGAGTAACAGAAAATTTAATCACTTATTTTTTCTTATAATTCTTTTGAGTTCTTGTCTTATACATGATTTTTTGTATTTTTATATATCTACGTTTGGTTCTGAAATCATTATTATTTCTATGATAATAAAGACTGTTTTGCCCACCAGTCTATATACAATGATTGTTGGGATGTTGTTTTTTTATGCGATTAAGAAATGAAATGGTTTTTGGGGGTGTTAGTTGGTAAGAAATTAAATTTTTTATTCAATTTTTATAGTAACAATAGTTTGTCTATAAAATAAAGAATTTTACGAATTATTTAGGTAATAAAAGATTTGGATAAATTGAAAGAAAAATTACACAGGAATAAATTGGTTTTTTCAATATTTATTTCCATTCTTTTTTTAATTCTGTCGTATAAATTTTTTAATCTGCAAATATTAAATAATGAAAAATATCTAAGCCGTTCCGAACAGAACAGGATAAGGGAGGTTGTAGTAGAACCGGCAAGGGGGCTGATTTATGACAGGTACGGAAGTCTTATAGTTGATAACAGACCTTCATTTTCTGTTTCATTAATACCTTACGAGGTTAAAAATTCAAATACGGTGATACCCTTTTTTGTACAAAGCGGGCTTGTTGCGCAGGGAGTTATTGAGAAAAAGCTCAAGAATGTTAGCACAGTTTTCAATCCTGTCAAACTCATCGGTCATCTGGACTTTGATGGTCTTACTATCTTGGAAGAGAATAAACTTGACCTGCCCGGCGTAATATATCAAAGCGAACCAAAAAGGTATTACCCCGGAGATGTTAGGATTTCTCATATTTTGGGTTATATCGGTGAGATTGATGAGAGAGAAATCAATTTATTCGGGAAGGAAAAATATAGTGCCGGTGATATAATTGGAAAAGGTGGGATTGAAAGAAAGTATGAGCATATACTTCATGGGAAGAAGGGCTATGAGTATATTCAAGTAGATGCTCTTGGCAGGGAAATAGAACGTAATCTTCCTGACTGGCAGAATATTCCGCAAATTCAGGGTATGAACCTCTATTTGACGATTGACCTTTCACTTCAACAATACAGTGAAAAACTTTTGGAAGGTTCGATGGGAAGCATTGTGATTTTAAATGCCAGGAATGGCGGGATATTGGCTATAACCAGCAAACCGGATTATGATCCAAATTTTTTCGCAAGAAATTTTACTAACGAAGAATGGATACATATCTCCCAGGACTCATCGCACGTTTTGCTTAATAGAACGACAGCAGGAGAATATCCTCCCGGCTCAACATTTAAACTAATAGCCGCAATAGCAGGACTCAATGAGAACATTATTACACCGGAATGGAGCAGGGTCTGCAGTGGGGCATATCGGTTGGGCAGAAGGTTATTTCGCTGTTTCAGGGGTACTTTTCATGGGAAACTGAATTTAATCGAAGCAATTGAACGTTCCTGTAATGTATATTTTTATCAGTTGGGACGTGAAGTTGGAATCGATGCGTGGTCAAAGTATGCAAAGGTCTTTAAATTCGGCAGATTAACAGGGATAGATATACCGGAGGAGAAACAAGGGAATATTCCTGATAGGGAATATATGGATAGAATTTATGGAAAGGGGGGATGGACCAGCGGTAATATGGTTAATATGGCGATTGGTCAGGGTGATGTTTTGGTGACGCCGCTGCAGATGGCAGCATTTGCAATGGCAATCGGAAATGAAGGGATTTATTATAAACCGCATCTTGTTCAGTCTTATGAGGATAATGAAACAGGAGTTAGAACTATAATGGAAGTCGAATCAGATACGATATCGGAAGTGTCGA
>JAUVVT010000431.1 GCA_030604505.1 bacterium
ATGCAACGCATTTTATCCTTCCCTGCTCATCTTTATTAAGCCTGTGAGCACCCCTGTACTTCGGATACGGCTTCCATTTATGTTCGGGATATTGGATAGTTATATATCTATGAGGAGTAATCAAGTGTTTTAATGTTACCAATAAACCTTTTAATACCGCAGGAATATAAAGCTTATCTACCCAGTTTTCTTTTTGTTTAATTTCTATCATTTTTCAAAATAAGTAATTTAAATAACCAAATAAACCAGAGCAGTGACCAGAACGTTTAATATAGCAATAGGCAGAAGTACTTTCCAACCCAGATTCATAAGCTGGTTGTATTTGAATCTTGGGAACGTCCATCTCACCCATATAAAGAACACCGAAAAGAACGCAGTTTTTATAACAAAACTCCCTATCTGGAGTAATTCAAGCAGAACTCTTGGCATTGGAATATTCTCTATCCAAGGGAGATGCCATCCTCCGAAGAACAGGGTTGTTACAACTGCTGAAGCAGTTATGACGTTTGTATATTCCGAGAGAAAATATAACATCCATTTTATGCTGTTATATTCGGTATGATACCCGCCGACAAGTTCCTGTTCTGCCTCCACCAGATCAAATGGGAGACGGTTTGTCTCAGCAAAAGATGCAACCATAAATATAATAAATGCGAGCGGTTGATAAAATATATTCCATCGTGGAATGAATCCCCAAAGATATTCTGTTTGAAACTGAACGATTTCTGTAAGTCTCAGCGAGCCGACAATCAACAAGATACCGATAACAGAGAGCCCAAGAGAAAGCTCATAGCTTATCATCTGTGCAGCAGATCTTAATCCTCCAAGGAGTGCATATTTATTATTTGCTGCCCATCCTCCCAAAACCAATCCATAAACTCCGAGCGATGCCATAGCAAATATATATAAAATTCCGATATTTACATCAGCGATTCTTAATTGAATTTCTCTTCCAAAGATATTTAAACTGTCACCAAACGGAATAACAGCAATAATGGTCAATGCCGGGATAAGAATAATACCGGGCGCCACAAAAAACAGAAATTTTTCTGCTCTATCGGGAATAAAATCTTCTTTAAAAAGCATCTTAAAAAAATCGGCAAAAGGCTGTAGAAGCCCCCATGGTCCCGCTCTGTTTGGTCCCAGTCTATCCTGAATAAATCCGGCGAATTTTCTCTCCGCAAGAGTCAGATATGCAACACTACCCATCACGGCTCCTAACACTACAGCTATTTTTACTATCATTATTATAAGTTCAATTACAATATCAGGCATAGTTAAATTATCCCAATTTTATTCCGGTATCACCCAGTTTATAAAATGTCAATCCGCCAAATTCTTCATATTGGTCTGCCATTTTGTTAAATACGTCTGCTGGACTTTGAACATTCAAATCCCTGCCGGATTTTTTTATAAGAGCATTCAATATTTCCCAACCCTCTTTTGCTAATCCATTCATATCAACTGCTTTGAAAAATCTTTGAATTCTGTTAGAGGAATTCACATAGGTGCCGTCGGACTCGGCAAAGTTTGAAGCAGGTAGAACAATATCTGCAATTTTTGTAAAAACGGATTCTGCTACATCCTGAACAGCAAAGAATTCGAGCTTTTGTAAGATTTTCAATTTTTCATCATCAACGCTGTCATTAATATTTTCATGAATAAAGTACAGTGCTTTTATTTCTCCATTATTTATTTTATCAAGCAGAATATCAAATGAACCGTCTGTATTTTTAAGGTCAAGTATTATAACAGCTCCTTCTTTATTTGGATTTTTATCGGATTCGATTTTGAACCCGCATTTAAATATTTCCTCATATCCGTTATTATTAACGTGATATAAAAATTTATTTCCTGAGCTGTAACAATCCTGAATATAAAATTTAAGAAGAAAATTTTCTTCATTGGCTGCCTGACTATTACCAAGACCAGCTATTGCAGAACTACTGTGTTTTTCAAAGATTTTTTTAATATTGTTATTAACAAGTTCAACTGCTTCATCAAAACCTATTTGAATATGCCGTTCGCCTTCTTTTTTTAAAGGAGTTTCAATTCTCTCTATATTGTCCCATTCATGATATCCATATCTTCCTTCATCACAAATCCAATAACTGTTGGTATCATGGTTTGGTCTCGGCTTTATTCTGAATATAGTATTGCTTTTTATGTCTAACCTGATATTGCATCCCCAGCTGCATTTCGGGCAAATAGAATCATGAGAAGTCAGATTCCAAACACGCGTTTTATGTAAGAAATCTTTATCTATCAAAGCACCGACAGGACAAATATCAACGATATTCCCACTAAGTTTGTTTTTTAAAGTGCTGTCGGGAAATATATCTATTTGTGCTTTTCCGCCTCTCTCAAAAATGCCAAGTTCTTCATATCCGGCGACTTCTTTAAGAAACCTGATACAGCGGGTACATAGGATACATCTGTTTGTATATAAAACTATGTGCTCACCAAAATCTTTTTTTGAACTTGTTCTTTTTTCTTCTTTGAATCTGCTGTGCGGTCTTCCATATCTGAATGCATAATCCTGAAGCTTGCACTCACCAGCCTGGTCACAAACAGGGCAGTCAAGAGGATGATTAATTAAGAGAAATTCCATTATAGCTTCTCTTGCCTTAATAATCTTTTCGGAATTGGTAAAGACCTTCATTCCATCCCGGACTGCAGTGGAACAGGATGTAACAAGCTTGGGTTCACCCTCGACATCGACAAAGCATAATC
>JAUVVT010000176.1 GCA_030604505.1 bacterium
ATGTTAATGCTGTAAAATATTCTGCTAAAAAATATTTACATACTGATAATTTATCAATAGTTGCAGTAAGTAATATGAAAGAAGTTAAAGATGATTTAGAAAAATTAGGTAACGTAGTTTACAAAAGCTATAAAGATGAACTTTAAAAGAATCTGCGATTTACGAAAAATGAATGATAAATTATGAATTAAAAATAACCAATTACGAAATCTGAAAGATTTTTATGGAGAAATAATTAAATTTCTATTCACTATATTAAACACGAAAAATGCTTTGAAAAATCGACCTAAAAGATCCATTTTAAAGAAAAAAGCACACATTTAAGGCATTCAGAATGAATCTGTCTAAAAGTGAGAACTTTGATGTTGGATTTATAGGAAAAGACCATGAAAATCAAAGAATTGAAAAACATAAAGAGTAAATATATAAAAAAATCGCTTGCTTAAATACTAAAAAATAGCTACTTTTAGCGTTATTTTACCTAATTCCAATAATAGGTTTATATAAAGTTACAAAACTTTGGAAAATTTTAGTAATCTCATTGTTTTTTAGTAATTATATATGAATTATCTAGTAAAATTGATGTACAAAAATTTACCTGTCATTCCGAACTCTGTCCTGAACTTGTTTCAGGATCTACTTGATTCAGTATTGTTTCGGAATCTGTTGTTTATTAATAATATAGATGCTGAAATAAATTCAGCATGACAAGTATTTGTTATTTTAGCTGTGTGTTGGTCTTGTGACCAATACACTGATTTTCTCTGTTGGTGACAACACCAACAGAGAGCAATAAATGTCAATTTAAATATATCATTTATTATTTAGTGAGGCACTAATCAGCTTGATGTACAGGAGGATTGTTTGCAGGCTGTAGAGTTTATTCCTATTATCAAATATCGAAGTCAGTTGTTAGGAGAGTAAGATGAGTGACTATTATCATAATTTCTATATTCCTGTAATGGGTACAGGTCATTCAGTTGACACACCCATTCGTATTGCACCTTTTGGCATTACTTCCGTTATATCACTCGTGGACGATATTCTGCTCGACAAGATTCGACAATACTATAGCGAGATGTATAACCTCCCTTTTTTTAAAATTCCACTTAAAGATGAGGACGGCAGAGCGAAAAGGATCACTACCTATCTTGATATGGTGTATGAGATAGTCCAAATCAAAATGGAAGCTGTCAAGAATCTGTCTTTCTTCAAGAATAATGATAAAAAGAAATATTTTGATTTTTTGCCGGATTACAGCCTGTTAAAGAAGGACTATTTTAAGCTTATTGCTATGAAAGCGTGCAAAGCTCGAGAAACATTTGAGCGGGAGCTGACACGGAGAATGAAGCCCGGCTCGATTGACGTAAATATAATGGTCAAACTTGACCGGATTAATCATCCCAGGAAGGGAAATTCTCCCGATGAAATACTAAGTGATGCGAAAGCTGCATTGAAAGGTTATTCCAACAGTAAACTCACTTCAAGTATCATATTCTCTGCCGGAATTAACCAGAATTTATTCAGTTATATGACAAAATTTGGTGATTTTTACCGGAATGAAAGCGGCGATATAAAAAAGAAGATAGTACTCAAGGTCAGTGACTACCGGTCTGCTCTCATACAGGGGAAGTTTCTCGCGAAAAAAGGACTGGAAATCTCTGAATTTCGTATAGAATCGGGACTTAATTGCGGCGGCCATGCTTTTCCATCCAATGGTAATTTACTTTCAAGTATTCTCAAAAAGTTTAAAGAAAAAAGAGAGCAGTTAGTAACAGAGTTTCAACTCTATGTGCAAAAGTATTACAAAAAAATGGATATGAAATATCCAGAACATATTTTGAAAGACCGTCCGCTCATCACCGTACAGGGAGGCATTGGGACCAACGGCGAAGTTCGCAGGCTCATGGAAGATTTCAAAATGGACCGGACTGGATGGGCAACTCCTTTTCTGCTTGTTCCGGAAATCACCTGTGTGGATGCTTCAACGCTTAATATATTAAAAAACGCTGGTAAAAAAGAGCTTTACCTGAGTAATGTATCTCCACTTGGGGTGCCTTTCAATAATGTAAGAAATACAGGGTCAGAGATATGGACCCTAAAGAAAGCAGAGGATGGTAAATCCGGTTCTCCATGTCCTAAGGGTTTTCTTGTATCCAACACGGAATTCACTAAAAACCCAATTTGCATCGCTTCCAGAAAATACCAGAAGCTAAAACTGGCGGAAATTGACAGTATGCCGGGTTTAAACGGCGGGAGAGAAAAGCTCAGTAAAGAGATAATGGAGAAAACATGTCTCTGTGACCATTTGGGTAATGGAGCGCTTTTAAAGCTTGGTATCGCCGATGGGAAAAAGTGCATGCCCCAAAGTATTTGCCCAGGGCCAAATCTTGCATGGTTTAATAAAATTTATACCTTAAATGAAATGGTAGACCATATCTACGGAAGAGGGATTTCCCTTGTGATATCAGAACGTCCACATATGTTTGCCACTGAAATCGAATTGTTCGTGGATTATTTTGAAAAACAGATTGCTCACTGTAGGAACACACAAAAAGAGATAGAAAACCTGCGAGTATTCAAAGATAATCTCGAAGAAGGAATGGAATGTTGTCTCCAAATTGCGAAAAGGAAACCATTCCCAGGCGAAAACTTAGATTCCATTCCAGAGATTGTATATCACCAAAAAGCCCGCCTGAAGTCAATATACGCCGAATTTGAAAAATGTTTGAGAAAAGACAATAGAAGAAAGTAGCATTACATTATTGTTGTGTATTGTCTGATTATTTTAGATTTAAAATATATTTTCTAAATCTGGATATATTCTGCTGGTCTTTCAAATCAGGATAATATAAGAAATCTCCAAAATATGAGATTATCTATTAAGTGAAACATAAAATGGATAAAATACAGAAACAGTTCAAAATCGGTTTAATCCAAGCAGCAGTATGGAAAAATAAGGATTAAAATGAAAAAGAACATAAATAACAATAAAAAAAAATTGATATTATTCGATATTGACGGAACCTTAATTTATCCGGGGAATGGAGCTAAAAATGCGTTAAAAAAGACTATATATAAAAATTTTGGGATAAATCCAAAAGTTACTTATAACAACACCGCTGGCAAAACCGACCGATGGATAATGCGGGATATTTTAAAAGAAGCGGGTATCGACCAAAAGATAATTAAAGATAAAATGGAAGATATAACTGCGGACTACCTGATTTTTATAAAGGAAGAATACAATAAAGATAATGATGCAAAAGTTTATCCCGGTGTTCATGAACTTTTGGAAAAACTTAATGAAATGGAAAATATTTATCTTGGATTGTTAACTGGAAATATTGAACAGGGTGCAAGAGTTAAACTTGCACCTTTTGACCTCAACAAATACTTTATGTTTGGAGCATTCGGAAGCGATGGTATATATCGGGAAGAACTTGTTGATATTGCTTTAAAAAAAGCTGAAAAATTATATGGGATTTCGTTTTTTGGAAAAAATATTATTATAATAGGTGATACTGTCAATGATGTTACATGCGGAAGAAAGGTCGGTGCCAAATCTATTGCAATAGCGAGACACCCGGAATTTATCGAAAAAATAAAGGAAGCAGAGCCGGATTTTTTATTTAACGGATTTGAAGATACAAGCAAACTTATAGAGGCAATTTTATTATGAAAAATTTGTCCGGATATATTGTCAAGCTTACCGGATTATTACAGGTATACACTGCATTTCTCGTTTTTTTATTTTTTGTTTCTGTAAATAAAAGTTTATCAAGTGATTACGTCTGGCCCACAAATGCAAGTAAATACCTGACGTCAAATTTTTGTGAATATAGAGACAATCATTTTCATTCGGGAATTGATATAAAAACGTGGGGGAGAAACGGGTATAAAGTATTTGCAATAGACGACGGCTCACTTGTTAGGTTGAAAGTTTCTCCGTACGGCTATGGGAAGGTTTTATATATTCAGCATAATGACGGCAGATTTTCCGTTTACGGGCACCTGCTCAAATTTGTGAACAGATTTCAAAATATTGTAAAAAATGAGCAGAAAAAACGCAGCAAATTCACTGTAGAAATGTTTTTTAAAGGGGGAGAAATTACAGTTAAAAAAGGGGAGTTGATCGCATATACGGGAAGAAGCGGTACCGTATCACCTCATCTGCATTTTGAAATAAGAGATGAAAATCATAATCCGATAAACCCGAATATATACGGATATAAAATTGATGATAAATTTTTTCCGGTCGTTAAAGCAATCTCTTTTTCACCACTTGACCACAGTTCAACAGTTAATAGAGACCATAAACCCTTAATTATTAAAGCAAATCAAATTTCAAATAAAAAATTTATAATTCCTGAAACGGTTGAATTATGGGGAAATATTGGTGTGGGGATTTCGGCTTATGATAAAGATGGAAATGTTAATAATGTATATGACCCTTATTTTATTGAATTTATTGTCGGTGGAGAACAGATTTTTAACGTAAAATATGATATATTTTCATTCAACAAAACAAGAGAGGTATATCTGGACAGGGATTTTCGTCTGATAAAAAGGGGATTCGGCATATTCAATAAATTATATAAGGATATTGGAAATACATTGAGCTTTTATGGGAATCATAAGACCTTTGACGGTGTCATTAAAACAGAACATTTTGTAAATAATGAAATAAGAGAAGATGAGCACACATTTAGAATAATTCTCAGAGATGCATCCGGAAATAGTTCTCTATGTGCGGGTAGATTTATTTTAAAAAAACCTGATGGAATAAATGAAGACAAAGATAATGATAATAATTATTTCAGTTCGAGTGATATTTCGGCTTCCAATAATATATTAACCTTAACAGGTGATTTGTATGATAGTTATTTAAGATTAGAGATAATGGCATCAGAAGAAATAGAAAAAAATCCTGTAATCGAAGTTTATAATAATGAAAAATTTGAAGTTAACCTGAAAACAAGAAAGCTTAACGACAACCTATTTGTCGGTATATTCCCATTAAAAGGAGATGATGTAAAGAATCTTCGATTCATAGCAAAAGGTAAATCATTGTCAGGAATAACTGACATAACAGACTATTTTATAAGACTTTTTCCGGTGTCAAAAGATGGCGGCAGGTTTATATCTGAAGATAATAATTGTAGTTTGGAGTTTCCAGGTGGAGCAGTCTATAACAAGTTCTGGGGGAGAATAAGTGAAGTAAATGAAGAAAATTCAATAGGTATAGGTAAGGTATATTCATTAGAACCGTTTGATATACCTTTGAAACATCGAGCTAAATTATCTATAATGTGTCCTGAAAATGTTACTAATAAAGAAAAAATAGGAATTTATAGTTTGGCGGATGAAGAATGGGGATACAGCAGGAGTGAGTTGAAC
>JAUVVT010000234.1 GCA_030604505.1 bacterium
AGTTTGTTTGATCGATGAAATATCTGAATGATCAGTTATTTCTATAATCTTTTTAATTTCCCTACTTTTATTATCTACCAAACTCATTCTTATCCCTAATATCTATTTATTGTATATAAAAATGATAGTCAGTAATAAATACTTTCTTTTAAATATACATAATTTTAGTCTAATTAACAAAAAAATAATATGTTGATATGAAATTTATCGAAAAATATTTTCCGCTCATAATTAGCTAATAATAATTCATATTCAAGCATTTGCAATATCTTACACCAGACTTCCTATTTCCTCTCCATCAGCAAAAAAAAGATAAATTTTTTTTAATTTTTATTCTTTAAAAACGATTCGATCTCTGCCCGATAGGGCGCTGATGTCTGTGCTCCTAATTTTGTAACCGACAGTGCTGCTGCTGCATTTGAAAAACGGACGGCATCAATAAGAGATTTATTTTCCGCAAGCGAAACTGCCAGAACACCGTTGAATACATCACCGGCGGCTGTTGTATCAACTGCCTTAACGCTAAATCCAGGTACTATGCCCCTGTAATTTGAACCGGCAACATACACTCCACGCGGACCAAGAGTAATTAAAACAGTGCCAACACCTTTATCTAAAAGTATATCCGCCGCTTTTGCCGCTGCCTTTTCATTTTCAACCTTAGTCCCGGTGAGAAGCTCAGCCTCAGATTCATTGGGTGTGAGAATAAAAATTTCCTTAAGAAGTGCATCTTCAAGCGGCTGAGCCGGCGCTGGATTTAAAATCACAGGTACACCGCGGCTTGCAGCAATATCAACAACAGCTCCAACTGTTACCAAAGGTATCTCAAGCTGCATAAGTATAATCGAAGCTTCCGCTATGACATCGCCGACTTTCTCTATATCTCCCGGTGATATATTTGCATTGGCTCCAGAAGCAACTGCAATGCTATTTTCACCTTCATTATCAACGAATATCAAAGCAACTCCAGAAGGAGCTCCCTTATCACGTATAACATTTTCCACATCTATACCATCTTTAATAAATCCGCTGACAGACTGTTCTCCAAACATATCCTCACCAACACGAGTAATAAATACAACTTCTCCGCCGGCACGAACCGCACTAACCGCCTGATTGGCGCCTTTTCCGCCGGCAGCAGTTGAAAACTCACCACCAATAATTGTCTCCCCGGGCTTCGGTATGCGTGAAACCTTAATTATCATATCGGTATTAGAACTGCCGACAACCACAATCTTTTTTTTCATATTTGATTTTTTCTTATTTAGTTAATAGAAAACAGTCTTATTATAATAATTTTCTTAATTTTTTCTTTACATAGAAAGCAAACGTTTTTTTATTCAATAAAGAAATTCAAATTACTTTTTTCCCAAAAAGTGACTCAGACGATTCTTGCGATAATTATCAATCCAAGACCTATAATATACGAAAAAAACATAAACGCAAGGAGTCTATTTGTCCCTTTCGTTGCTTCTTTAAACTCTTTCCAAATGAAAACACCCCAAAATGCAGCTATCATTGTTGCTCCCTGTCCCAGACCATAGGAAATTGCAAATCCGGCAGCACCCGATGCAATGATGCTTAATGACATTCCCAGACTCCAAATAACTCCACCGAGAATACCTATCATATGTAGTTTTAAATTACCTTTTCTAAAATAATCACCAAAAGGAACCGGCTCTCCAACAAAAGGTTTTACCATAATAATACTGTTCCATATAAAATTTGAGAGTAAAAGACCGACGGAAAAAATTACAACCGCGGTATACGGACTTAGTTTTCCCGGCTCTAAATTGACAAAATCAATAGACATCGAAGCCGCAACAAAACGATAGAAAAAGCCCATAAGTACACCAGCTAAAATTGATATAACTATACCTTTAACAGTGGTTTTTTGACCCTGAGCCGGAAGCTTTTTATATGCAAGTGCATCAACTATTATTGCAAATACTACACTGCCAACTCCCAGAAATAAAACCACAGGATTACCCAGAGGTGTTGCTATATAATTAACAATAACACCAAGAGCAAGAGCTAAGCCTATTCCTATTGGAAACGCAACAGCCATGCCTGCAATATCTATAGCTGCAACAAGCAGAATGTTTGCCAGATTAAAAATAATACCACCTAAAAGAGCAGACCACACTGCACTGCTTTCAGCCTGAGCAATATCCTCAAGAAAACTGCGTCCCTCTGAACCGATACTCCCCATAGTCAAAGCCAAAACCAAAGCCAATAAAAATACACCAATTGCATAATCCCAGTAAAAAAGTTGAAACCGCCACTCTTTACTGGTTAATTTCTGTGTGTTTGCCCAGGATCCCCAGCAAAGCATCGTTACAAAACACAGTATAATTGCGACTGCATAAGATTGAACAATTACCATTTTAATCTCCTGAATAAAAGTGAAACATATTCAGCTATTACTTTACTTCAAAAATGTTATGTGATTTTTTTTATAATTAAAAATATAATAAAATATAACTATTTTTCAAACGACAACTTAACAATTTCATTCTTTTTTACGCCGGTTTTAAATACTGTTGCACCCCTTAAATATATTCCTGCTCCTGTTGCCTCGGGCTTTTTCTGATCGGTTACAATCAGTCTTACTGTGTGATTTCCAGGTTCTAAATTCAATATATGCCATAAAAACATATTCCTTTTTTCTTCATCTGCCCAAAAATAATACGTGTCGATAGTTCTATGCAGCTTGCCGTCAATATAAACATCCGCCTTTCCGCCGTCTTTTTTCCAGTCTCCTCGAATAACAACACCGGTTCCGTTGAACGTAAAACTCACTTCCGCACCCGGCTCATTAGAGTATTTAGCCAAAGCCACAGCTTTATCAGTCCCTCTCTGTTTTCCTTCTAAAACTTTCCAGTCCCCTTTCCAACTCCACTCTTCACCCTCAAATACGCTCACTTTATAATCCGGTACAACATTCGGAAAGGCAACTTCCAAAGGCGGAGCCACAGGTTCCTGAATCCTTACCTTCACTTCTTCATCGGTGACAATCCCGTCATTCTTCTGAATTAGCTGCTTTGCATATTTAAGAGTATTCTCAACCGCAGAATTGAAAGAATAATCTGTAAAAATAATCTTAGAATCAGCTATCGACTCAAGACCACTCTTCCACTTATCCGGAATTCCGCTCAATCCCTTCATAACTCCAATAACTGCCGCCGCATTGGACGGATTGCAGTCAGAATCCTGTCCACATCGAATAGAAACTTCCATTGTCTTCTCAAAATCCCCCTCACCATATAGAAGACCCATCACAATATATGCGCCGTTCAGCTTCGCATCAATATTAAAAGCTTCCAATGCACCGCATATATCAACATCTCCCCATTTTTTTTCCAGCTCATCCCAAGAAGCCCGCCAGTCAGTCGGATTTGCAGCATACAAGGCAATAACATCCCTAATACACTTTGCATAGTCACTTTCCGATGGAATAGCAAGAAGAGTGCGGTTAATAATCTTTTGAATATCTTCTTCAAAAAATGCCTCCGTATAAAGAGCTGCCACAAACATCCCACCGTACACACCATCACCATAATTCATAATATGACCAACCTTATCGGCTATACTGTTTGCCGTTTGCGGCATCCCGGGACACATAAAGCCAATATAGTCCGCCTCAATCTGAAAATCAATATCATCGGCATGCAGGTTATATTCAGGACTGCCGGATTCGGGCGGCATAATACCATCAAAAAAATTCTTCCTTCCCTGCACATTCGCATGCCACAACCTGTAACCCGCCGTCGCAAAAGATTCCGCAAACTTCTCAGCAGGCGCATCTATCCCATACTTATCCATAGTCATCATAAAGCTCAATTGAACATAAATATCATCCTGACGCAGAGAACCCGCAATAAAATCCGGCTCCCACCTAAGTTCCTCTTCATAGGTTTCGCCTCTCGCCCTGAATTCAGTCGGTGAACCATAAGCAACACCAATCATCTTACCAGCCCATCCTCCTGCAATCTTATCACGCAGTTCCTCAATACCAATCGTCCTCATATCCTGTCTGCTGCACGACATTAAAACACTTGAAAAAATCATCAAAAACAAAAAAATAATCTGTCTTTTCATCTTCTTCTCCCCTTTTGGTATAAATTAATGTCAAACCTTATTAAAAAAACAAGAACCACGAATTACTAATAATATTATGGGATTTTCGCTCAAGTCACCTTTTATAACAATTTTCCATAAAACTCACCCAATGCTTTTATTAGCTTTTTGGAATCACATAATCTTCTACAAACATTATTTTAAATTAATACAATGGTTTATATATAAAATATTTTTCAATAAGTCAATAAAAAAAATAATTCCGGTTATTTAATACAGCATCCACTTCAAAATTCTATATATTTAAATAAATTAGATATTACAAGTATTAAAATTCACATCCTATCACTCTTGAAAATCTTTTATCAACAAATTATCCCTGTATTTTTTCACTTTTTCACCGGGCTTTTATTTTTACCTTCATTTGAATTTTTTTCTTTGATATTTTTGATTATTTTATTACCTTAATTTAAATTCTAATATGTTTCATCTCTTAAACATAACTTAAAATACACATTTACTCCTTTATATACTGTTCAATAATCTTCGACAGAATAATATATTTGGATAAAATGCTGAAATGAAAGTTTTATTAGTATATCCTAAACATCCTGAAACATTCTGGAGTTTTAGC
>JAUVVT010000352.1 GCA_030604505.1 bacterium
AATTAATCTTTTTTTATAATTTTTTCTATTCATAATCATTATCCCTTTAATTAAAGGTTATAAGACTAATACAGGAAAAACTTTTATATTTCAATTGATATATAAATGCATAAGTATAAAAATGTATCTATTATAGATTACGTTTTTCATGCGTGAAGATATTTTTCCGCCGCACTAAATTTCTATTGATATACTAATTATCGTTTTCGGCTGATGCAATATAGTATAGAGGATAAAATAATATACAATTATCAGAGAATGGTTTTTATGTATGCAAATTACAGCCCAATAATCCGCCTGGCATTTTCGGAGCGGATGAGTTTTTTTGTTTCTTCATCGGCTTCATTTTCTTTGAGAGCTTCAAAGCGTATTCGTCCTGTCAGATAGTCTAAAATAGGTGTATGTGTACCAAAAGCCACTTTATTTTTGCCAAATTTTTCAATAGTGCCGGGGACATCGGATTTTCGTCCTGATGTATCAAACACAATATCTGTGTTTTTAAAGGTTTCGATGTCTTTATCGCTTAATTTTTTGCGGTTTGCGATATTTAGGATGATATATTTAGCATCGGGCACTGCTCTTATAATAGGAAGGAAATCATTCAAATCCCATTCTTTATCTAAGTCCATCCATGAACGAGACCTTTTGTCCACTATCCGAGTTGTGAATGCCACGGGGATATCACGGTCACGTGCCATTTTAACCAGTTCGATTAATCCGGGATTGTTGATTTCATAGTCGTGGTACTGCGGATAAAGGCGCAGTCCCATCATTCCCAATTTTTTATAACAGACAGCGAAGTCATATTTCCAGTCTGCATATATTGGATTGATAATTGCAAAAGGGATGAAACGGCTTCGATATTTTTTACTTGAGCTTATCTCGTTATATAATTCCTCGTTAGCTGCCTGTGTATTTTTATAAAAAATCCCATTTAGATTGGTTATTACTGAAATATCAACACCGTATTTATTCATTTTTTCAAGCAAGGTTTTGCAGGTGCTGCAGCGGAGTTGTTTGAAGGGCCAGTGTCCTATATATGCATTAATGTCAATTAACATTATTGCCTGATTTTTTCAAAATATTATTGTAGTTATCAAAGAAGATTTTTTTTCTTTGGCGTTCGTTCAGGTCATCTGTTAAAAGTTTTCCGACACCCTGTTCAAAGCTATTATCTGTGCCAAAAAGCATTCTATCCTCTCCCAGGGTTTTCAGGGCAAAATCAATTATACCTTCATCGTTATTACTGCCGCTCGTGTCAACCCACACATTTGGACTATTTCTGAGAGTTTTGCACATGTATTCCCAGTCTCCACCTCCTCCGATATGTGCGAACTGCAACATTGATTCGGGGTAGCGGCGAGCGATTTTGACAAAGTCGTCCGGCGTGGATGTGTTCGGCGGCTTGCCGATGTCGTATTTCATACGGTATCCACCGACTCCGAGTTCAGCCTCTGCATGCATCAGGATTATAATTTTGAGTTCGATGCATTTCTCAATTACAGGATAATATAACGGGTCATTAATATTGACCTGGTGATACACCTTCAGTCCTACCATTCCATAGTCTATACAGCGGTCGATTTCTTCGAGTGATTCTTTCCGGTAGCGGGGATTTATGGTACACTGTCCTATAAATCGTTCGGGATACTGTTTTATAGACTTAATGACCATGTCATTTGATTCACGAAACTTCTCAGGATTTGCTTCGTCTTTAGTAACCGGTCTTGAAATAACTATTTTTTCTATTCCCAGTTTGTCGGCGTACTTGATTTGCTCATCGGGGCCGCCGTGATAAAGATAAACGTGGCAGTGCGAGTCTATTTTGCGGTATTTCATCACCTCTTTCATGACATCGTATTGTGGGGGTAGATTATGCGTCGATGGTATACTGCCTGGAAGTTTACTTCCCACTGCAGCTCCCAGTACTCCGGTACTAATGCGATTAATAAATTCACGGCGCCCCATTTTGGATTTTGCACAATCTTGTTTATCTTTCATAGAAATACCAATAGTTGTACATAATACGAATATTAAGAGAATAGTGTAAAATAGCTTCTGTCATTATCCACGAGTATTAAATATCGCAGATATGGATTTTTTCTGTTTTGCCTTCTGTACTGTTTTTTTAAAATGCAAAAACATATAGGTTTTGTAAAAACTCAGTGTTTCGCAAAAGCACAGACTTACATTAATTTATCAAGTTGTCGTTTGTGGAGCCGGTTAATTTTAAGAAATTTTGATGTTGTCTTATTTTTCACTCCAGATGGGTGACATCCGTTGCCTGAAGTCCTTTTTCACCCTGAGTAACAGTAAATTCAACTCGCTGACCTTCTTTCAGGGTTCTGTACCCTTCACCGCTAATTGCGTTAAAGTGTACAAAAACATCATCACCTTCATCGCGCTTGATGAAACCATAACCTTTAGAATCGTTGAACCACTTTACTGTGCCAGTTTCACGTTTTGCCATAATTTTTTAGCCTCCAAATTTTAAGTTAATAATTATATTTGTTAATAAATTAAATCCAAATATCAAAATCCAAATATCAAATGCCAAAAAATATGATTAAACAAGTTTTGTGATTTTGTATTCTAGATTTTTGCATGCCGCTCCGAGTGAGCTTATTTTTGTTTAATAAACATGTTGTCCCTGCGGGACTCACATTTGCGTAATTAAATTTTTTCTCTTTTGTTAACATTTTTTTAATCATTATTATAAGTACAGAATCCCGAGTACTCGGGATTCTGTTTCTAAATCAGTTTTATTTTTCCAAGTACTTCAATACATGCCTGTTAATCCTATTTTTTTTATATTTGCGAGTATGGAGCCGGGCGCAGGATTATGTCCGTGATATTGGAAACAGTATCGGCATAATATTTATTCGCACGAAGTTTCTGCCATGCCGGAGAGTTGCTGAATGTGTTCCAATTTTTATTACGTGCTGCCATATCGTCAAATGCAAGCATATATGTCAGATTCGGTATTTGCGGTCCTATTATTGTTTCACCAAATAGAACCGGCTGCAGACCTGTGTCGCGGAATATTTGTATTTCTCCGCCTTCATTAAACATATGAATTTTCTTTTTAGCCGCTTTTGCACTGTGGCTTTCATAAATACGGAGTTCAAAAATACGCGGTTTTTTATTCACTGAGATAGGTGGCAACTCCAGTTCAGGCATTTCATCAAAAGCCGCCATCAGCGAACTTTCAATCCGTGCATATACCGGTTCTGATATAGGAGCATTGATGAATGATGCACCTGCCTTCTGATATTCGGAATTTGCCATAAGACGCGATGTTGCGGTGGCAACTGATTCAAGGGATTTGTGCGGAAGAAGTACATAAATGGTCGGATTGTTTGGACCATACATCACATTAAAAACTCCAACCGGTTCAATGCCTATACGGTTCATTGCAGGTACAACTGCATTATGGAGAAATTCGTTAAGCTGATTTTGTTTTGAGCGGTTAAGTGCCCGGTACCGCCTGAGTTCGTAGA
>JAUVVT010000376.1 GCA_030604505.1 bacterium
CCGCCTGAGACGTCAATGATATCTCAGGAACAAGCATTATTACACCCAGCTCTTTCTTTAGAACTTCAGATATCAATTCAATATAAACCTGCGTTTTTCCGCTTCCTGTTACACCATAAATCAAAAATACATTGAACAATTTATCTTCAATTACTCTTCTTATCCTGACGACTATCTTATCCTGTTCATCTGTCAATTTCTTGGGTTTTGAATATTCCTCACCGGCGGTAATTGGGTATCTCCTTACTATCTCCTTGGAAAAAATTTCAACGATTCCCTTTTTAATAAGAGACTTCAAAGCTCCGGCATATCCGCTGACCCTGTCTAATAATTCACTCTTTTTTAACGGTTCACTCACATCTTTCAAATGCTCAAGAATATTAATCTGTGTTTTTGCACGCTTATTTAATTGTTCCTTTATATTTTCATAATTGTATCCGTCTTTAAATTTGACGTAATCTTCATACTTAACCTTAACCCTGGGCTCGGAAAGTTTTGTTGATATTTCAATAATACCGTCTTTCTGAAAATGTTCAAGAATATTTCCAAGAATCTTTTCATCAAACATCTTTTTTAGTTGCGACAAAGACAAAGATTTCCTTTTAGCCAATTTTTCAAAAACTGCTTTTTCATTTTCCGAAAACGATTCGATACCTGCAATTGACTCCTGAATACCATCTTTTTTCAGACTTACAATCTTTATGCTCCTTTTATCTATACCCTTTGGAAGCATAATTCTAATGACTTCTCCCAGAGGGCACAGGTAATATTCGGATATCCATCTCGCAAGTTTAATAAGTTCCGTTGTTAATATCGGCTCTTCGTCAATAATATCAGCTATCTCTTTAACTTTAAAGTTGGGCGTTTCTTTGCAATCCTTTATAACATATCCCGTTATCAATCTCTTCCCAAAAGGGACCAAAACTATCGTTCCATGTTTGATTTTTTCTAAAAAAATCTCCGGAACTATATAAGTATATAATCCCTTAACAGGCATCGAAACAGCAATATCTATGTATTTAATATCTCTCATCCTTTATCAAGTTACTTCTTTTAAAAAAGAAGTAACCAAGAAAACTTTAACCTATTTCAAATTCCGCACTTCGCGCGGAATTTGAAATATCAGAAAATTTCTTTGCTTACTTTCTTTTTAAAGAAAGTAAGTTAGGAGTTTTATAATGATGGCTTTTTGAGCGTGGAGTCTATTTTCTGCTTCATCGAATACAACGGAATGTTCACTGTCAATTACCTCATCGGTAATTTCTTCTCCTCTATGGGCGGGGAGGCAGTGCATTACAATGCAGTCGCTTTTTGCGGTTTTCAATAATTCATCATTAACCTGGAAGTCTTTAAAATCAATTTTTCTTTTTTCGGCTTTATCTTCCTGCCCCATACTTGTCCAGACATCGGTATAAATTACATCCGCATCTTTTACTGCCGAAAATTTATCCCTGCATATTTGAATGTTGCTAACATCGGATGTTACAGCTCTTTCGAAAATATCTTTATCAGGATCGTATCCTTCCGGTATACCAAGTGATAAATTCATCGGGAATTTTGTGGATATATTTAGCCAGGAATTTGCAACATTATTCCCATCCCCAATATAAGCTATTTTTAGATTATCGGTTTTCCCTTTATGCTCAAGTATTGTGAACATATCGGCAACAACCTGACAGGGATGAAGCAAATCAGTTAATCCGTTTATTACGGGAACAGAGCTGTATTCAGCAAGTTCAATAATATGTTTATGGTCAAACAATCTTGCCATAATGCAGTCATTATATCTCGAGATTACACTTGCAATATCACTAATCGATTCCCTTTCGCCAATCTTAATATTATCAGGCGCAAGATATAAAGCGTATCCACCGAGTTGGTACATCCCCACTTCAAATGATATTCTCGTCCTGGCAGAGGGCTTCTGAAAAATCATTGCCATTGTTTTCCCTTTTAAGGGATGATATACTTCACCCGATTTTGTCTTGTTTTTAACGTCTCTTGCAGTCTCAAAAATCTCTTCGAACCATTCTCTGGGATAATCATAAATCGATATAAAATCTTTTTCCATCTTGAAATCCTTTTTAAAATTTATTTGTATTTTATCAACTCAGCAAGCTTTTGAAAATCTCCTTCCGCTTCTGTTCTTATAAATGATAATACGGCAGCGCCATAAGCCGCCTCTTCTTCATACAAAGGAATTCTAACAGGAAGATTAAATGTTTTTGAAATAATCTCGGTCATCAGAGAGTTTTTTCTGACCGCGTTTCCGGAAGCAGTAACCGATTGCCCACTTTTATACTCTCCGCCAAATTTAAGATAATAATCATAAAGCTCGTTCACAATCCCTTCCAGTACAGCCCTGCAGAAATGCCTTATTGTAAAATTACTCCTGGAAATATTTTTAAATGCCCCTCGGATGTTTTTGTCTTTTCTTGTTCCTTCAAATCTTGTATCACATATCAAGCCATCTGAACCGTGAGGAATAGTTTTAGCTAAGTTATTCATCATAGCGAAAAAGTACGGTACTTCATATTCTGAAAAAATATCTATTCCAACCTCATTAATAAAATCATTTAACAGAGCATAAGCCCTTCCTCCACATAATGCTGCCCCAACTAATAAATATTTATCGTTAAAAAACGGTCTTAGTTCAAAATTTTCATCAGGATTAAAAAAATCCGTAATACAGGAAATCTGACTCCCCGTACCGATATTAATTACAATATCATTCCAATCATTGAGACTCCCCAGAACACTTGCCTGATTATCACCAACAGCACAACATACAGGAATACCGGAAGGAATGCCGGTTTTTTCTGAAACTGTGCTTTGCAGCTTGCCGGTAATTTCGCCCGGTCTCAGGACTTCAGGGAAAATTGAATATGGAATGTCCAGATTGCTGATAAAATCTTTATCCCAGGAGTTTTCCGGAATATCAAAAACACCCGAACTCGCCGCATTAGTTGTGTCTGTATAGATATTCCCCCCGGTTAATTCGGAACATACAAAATCAGAAATAAATGATGCCTTGACATTTTTATTGGGTAATAAATTATTTTTACTCAGCCAGAAAAGTGTACATCCCATATACCCCGCAGATGGAATACAGCCGGTATTGTTTTTATTCTTGCTTTTGAATATATCAAGTATTTCATCTAAATATGTATGATTTGCGTCCGGCATCAGCGAAATACAGCGCCTGTCTTCCCATGTTATTAGATTTGTAATGGGTTCCCGGTCTTCATCAA
>JAUVVT010000386.1 GCA_030604505.1 bacterium
ACCTAATCCTGTTGTGTCATTATCTGCCCCCAAGCCATTTGAATTTATGAAGCGCGGATTTACTTTGTCTTTGTTCCACATTACATTAAGATTTGTATTGAGAATTCTTCTCATATCAAGTTCGTCAAAGACTATTCCGTAATGATATGCTTCTACTATTTTTCCCACTTCGCCCGCCTGATAACCTGAACGAAAGGGATGAACCCCTACCCAATGGCGAGTGGTTTTCTTTTCTAAATTAACATCTCCAGGAGTAAGCGGCTCCCAGTAGTTCCAGCAGTAGTGGTTATCAAAGTACTGGAAACGGCTTTTTACCGTGTAAAAGATTTTTTCTGCTCTATTCCGGTAAAATTTATCTCCTGTAATTCTATATAAACGCAGAAATACCTGTCCTGCATCCATTAGTTTGTTGAATGGATTGCTCGTTCCTGCACGAGAGGATTTTACCCATTCTTTCACTGTGCCTGTTTTGGTGAACCGGAAGACACCGACATAAGAACCATAAGATCCATCTTCGCACCAACTTCCCCTCTTATCCCATTTTTCACCAAAATCTTTTTTAGCTATTTCTACGTATGCGTTTGCTTTTTGCCCGTATTTACCTTTTAAAGCTTGATTTTCCAATGCAAGCACGGAAAAATCAAGTATTGAAGTCAGGAGAATTGCATCGCCGACAAGAGCATCTGCCCAGTATTCTTTACCGGATCTACTAAATGAACCTATCCAACCTTTGTATCCATCAGGATCGGTATCCATTTTTCCAATAAGGAAATCATAGTATTTGATTCCTGCATCGAGCCAGTCGGTATTTTTTGTTAGTAGATAGTTTTCTACATACTGGTCTATTCCAACTCTGGCATGCCAGCAGAAACTTTCTCCTGCCGGATTTTCTTCAAAAGCAGGATTATTGACCATTTTCTTATATAAATCTTCGGGAGTAGTATCAAAATCTATTTCATTTTTGGCACAAAAAATAATTGAGAAACAGAAAATAATAATCAGAGAAAATAAAGGAAGGATGTTTATTATCTTTTTCATGTTTTTCTCTCCTCTTTCAATAGTTTGTATAAAACTTAGAAAAGAAATATATATTAATAGTGATTTTGTTTTTTATACTTCAAGCTCTACAAAATAAATAGATAATATTAAAAGCCTATATTATTCTCTACTTTAATAGTGACTGGTTCACAGCCATCGCCCATTTTGAATCCTACTTTACTGTTAGTCAGCTTATTACCAGATACCAGGATATTGCGGCTGTTATATACAAGAATTGCTTCATCTTTAGTTCGGTCGATTATGTTGTTAACAATAACCACTCCATCAGCGGAACCAATTTTAATTGCATTTGCGTCAGAACCCTGGATTATATTATTTTCAATAGTAATTCTTTGATGAACGCCTGGTGGGGCACTTTTACTACCCGGATTAGTAAGGCACTCAATCACACCCCGAACAACATCCGAATCAAATCTGCAATTTACGAATCTATTGTTCCGGATAATGACATCATGTGAACCGATTGATTCCCACCAAGTGGTTATATCTGCGTTCATTCCTATTGCAGAAGCTGTTATATCCTGGAAATAACAGTCTTCAATAATCGCACCGCGGTTCTTAACGATTAAACCGCGGGCACGGTTTCGAATAACTGTGCAGCATCGGATGTGTAACGAAGGACAGGCACTGGCATTACCGACGATATCGCCCTTAACAGTTCTTTCCGGCAGTTTATCGGAAAACTCTACGACTAATGCTTTTTCCTTCTCATCATGGTTAACTGATTTTACAGTTACAGTTGCATAAGGTACTAGTTCTTCATCGCTTAATTCAAAATGGTCGCCAATTTCCGGTAGAGGCGGAATCCCGCCTCGCGTTCCACCGCTAATAAGCAGCCGTTTATCATCCAAACGTTCGGCAACAACCATATAAGAACCAGGACGCACATTTGTTGCATCGTCTCCCATTCCTTCAAACAGGCAATTTTCAAGAAGAATAGTACCGCGGCAGCCCCTGAAATTTGTTGCGTCAGCAGTACTCGACATCCACCTTCCCGATCCGGGTCTGATCATTACTTTTAAATGCCTGACAAAAAAATCCCGGCTGCGGACTGCAATTAATCCCATGCCCGGATTTGAGTATATATTTACATTCTCTATTTGGACGTTAGCACATTTTAAAAACTGGAAAGCCTGGTAACCATAAACCTGGTGTCTTACAATTATATGCTTGCCAACAAGTGGTAATTTACCGGCAAATCTATCGTGGCGGCTTATGAACAGGCGCATTACTCCCGGTCGAATTATTTCAGAGGTTTTCTCGTCTCCCTTCTGGTAATGATCGGTGTACCTTCTCGCCATCCGGCGTAATTCCATGTCATAACCCAACAGGGCTTCAGTACGACGACCTGCCTGCGCTGTAAAAGGTGCAACTACTTCAATATCTACATGGTCATCCTTAACCTCTACCACTTTGCCTTGCGTAAACGGTAGAGGGTCCCAATCGACTGTCAGATTATTTATCGTTATATTATTACATTCTGTAAAATAAAACATAGTGGAATAATCGTGACCTATAAGTTCAGAACCGTTTCCTTCAATTGTCATATTATTAATATTCTTTATATCAAGGCTTGGCTGTAAACGCCCTTTTCCACCACTTGGACCTCCACTGATGTCATAAGTGCCCGATGCAAAAACTAATTTCGTGCTCTGTTTATCTTTGCAAGCCTCTATAGCAGCACGAATTGCAGGCGTATCATTTTTACCATCATTGGGCACAGCTCCAAAATCGGCAACTTTTATTTCCAAAGGTGATTTTGAACAGTTATAAAAGGAGATTGTGATAAAGAAACACATTGAAAGAAAAACTACAGTTAAAAATGATGAACAACGAATTAAATAATTTACTTTTCCTAAAATTGGTAAAGTTGGAAGATGCCTGTCCGAAGATAACACTTTCATCCGGGAACAATCTAATGAATAATACATATAATAACTCCTCCTAAAATATTTATAAAAAATATGGTAATTAGATAAAAAACGGACTAAAGTGAATAATGTCAGAACATTTTTTTATTTTTAAAAAAAAGTAAGTTTGTCTTTACCAGTTGTGAGCCATTCGAGTGTGAAGCGTGCAAATGTTATCAGGTTGCGG
>JAUVVT010000004.1 GCA_030604505.1 bacterium
AGCGGCTGATTCATCAATCTCCCGTTAATTTTCACGTACATCTTCCCCTTTCCGGTCGATGAACCTCTATTTATAGTAAACTCATACTCCCCGCTGCGTTCGACAATAACTGCCCAGGCCGTCGGCTTCCCGTCTTTATATGTTGAGTCCTGATAGCGGCACAAACGGACAGGATTCTCTGCATCAGAACCAATATGAATATATCCTGGAGTAAACTGTCGGGTGCCTTTTACATCATCGAACCAGTCGTCGTATGCTTTCCGCAGAGACGCAAGAATCTCAGGATTTTTCTCTGATAGATTATTCTTCTCACTAGGGTCGCTCGTTATATCATACAGCTCAAGAGCAGGATTGTCCGACGTCTTGAGATTCTCATCGGAAAAAGTGCCGGGATATCCGACCATCTTATACCGCTGCGTCATCACTGCACAGTTCTGATACCGCTTCGGCTCGAGTCCACGGTGACACTGAAAAAAGAGCTTGCGGCCCTCAAACGCCGCTTCCTGACCGCTCAGCAGCGGCAGCAGACTCCTGCCGTCAAGGACTAACTGCTCAGGTATATCAAGACCACACACATCAAGCAGTGTAGGATGAATGTCAATATGAGCAGCAATACGGTCGATTTTTCTGCCCCCTTGAAATTTAGCAGGCAGCTGCATAAAAAACGGCACACGAATACCCCCCTCGTATATAAAAGACTTCCTCCCCCGAAGCCCGGCTGTATACCGCCGCTGCTGCGGACCATTATCGCTGAGAAAAATAATAAGGGTATTCTCTCTCAGATTGAGTTCATCGAGTCTGGCAAGTAGCTTACCGATATTTTCGTCGATATTGGTGACCATACCATACACCTTCGCTGTGGTTTCATTCAGCCCCATCGCCCTGTACGGCTCGCTGTATTTTGGGTCGACCTCCAGAGGCGTATGCGGTGCATTAGTCGGCAGATATACAAAGAAAGGATTACGGCGGTTCGCCTCGATAAACCGAATCACTGCATCAAAGAAAACATCGGTACAGTAGCCCTGCATCTTTACCTGCTGCCCGTTGTGCCACAGTATAGGGTCAAAGTAGCTGTTGGGTTTGTCGGGCGCCTGCCCTATCCCGCCCGATTTGTGAAAAAGTGACTCGCTAAATCCCTGGTCCTGAGGACGCATTGGATAAGTATCGCCCAGATGCCATTTCCCAAAAATCCCCGTCGCATAGCCCGCTTCACGCAGACGTTCGGCAATGGTAACCTCATCACCGTGCATCTTGGCACCACCCCGTGATGTATGTATAACACCGGTGCGGTAATAATAGCGACCCGTCATCAAACTCGCCCGCGTCGGAGCACAAACCGGACTGCAGTAAAACCGCGTAAACTCCACACCCCCCAAAGCAAACCTGTCCAGATGCGGTGTTTTTATTTTGTCATTGCCCTTCAACCCAACATCACCATATCCCTGGTCATCAGTCATAATAAGAATAACATTGGACTTACCGGCGGTCTTGTCTTTCCGGGAAATACAGCTGTGCATCGGCAGCGATGCCGCCAATATACCCGCAGTCTTCAAAAAATCACGCCTATCAAAACATCCGTTCATTTTACCCTCTCCCTATATAAAATCAACATATTACTAAAAACCACAAACCCAATAATAAACCACTCAGTTCAAACCCTTCAGCTAACAGCTAACAACCATCTTAATCTACATAATTCGTGGATAAATATTTTCCCTCAAGACTTTGGCAAATCTAAGATAGTCATTTTTATATAAATATTACAAACCTGTCATGCTGAATTTATTTCAGCATCTAAATAGTTAATAAGCAATAGATTCCGAAACAAGTTCGGAATGACAGGGAGTCAAGTTTCACTTGGTATTTCTTTGAAAAAAAATCAACAAAATTAAAAAATATATTAAGCTTTCATAAATTTGCCAAAGTCCTGTTCTTTCTATCTCTGCGTCTCTGCGGTTCATATTATATTCACCGCTTCTTTAATAATTAACATCAACACCCTTTTGTATAAGCTGGGGGATATATGTGTTTATCGAAGTTGCACTCAATGGATTATTGCTGACCCATAATCTATTTAATCCCTGAATATCAAGCAGCGGTTTTAAATCGCTGACCTGGTTATAGAACAAAGAAAGTTCTTCCAGATTTGTCAGATTTGATAATGGGCTTATGTTGCTTATCTGGTTATAAAGTTTCCCCCGCCAGAGGCGGGTCCTTCGGATTGCTTACTTCTTTTGAAAAAGAAAGTAGGTTACTAAAAGAATAAAGAAATCCCGTATGACATCCCTAATTCGTTTATATTTTTAAACTGCGGTGCATTAACAGTTCTCCTATAAAAAGGCTGTAATACTATAGCTGCATTTGGCGTTAAAAAGAATTTCCCCCCAAAAAATGCCTCAACCTGAAAATCATAATCCCGGACATTCTTTTTCTTCACCTCGTCCCACGTACCTGAAATAAAATAACCGCAGCCGCCTCCAATGAAAAAGTAAACATAATTATTGGCTGTCGGTATATTCACAGCTATTGTACCAAGAACAGAACCAGAACCATAAGAACCCTCTATTTTATTACTCGTCCCTCTTAAACCAATCTCAAAGTATTTACTCGCAAAATATCCAATCCCTCCGCTTAACCTTGAATAAAACTGCATTTCACTATCCAATTCATTGGAGCTTGCACCGGCGCTGCCGGAAAGTGTAAACTCAAATTTCCCCTTATCTATAAAATCGGAACGTGGTGTAAAAATAATATTATCATCAAGAGTTACCTCTTCCATTTTTATTCTTTTCATTTTACCGATAGCTTCTATTCTTTTAGACATCGAATCAATTTCATTCTCAGTATAATCATTAAACTGATGTTTTACCTTTCCGTCTGCTCTAACTGCAAATATAACCCTATAATGTGTATCGTCTATTTTTGTAACAACTGCAGCCCTGAATCCCTCAACATAGGGAAATAGATGATAATATTCCCTTTCCTCCCACTCTATTCTGATCCCCACATAATCATGCAAACTATAAATTTCCCCCTCATATTGCGAAAACAGTTTTGAATGAAACATCGTAATAAAAAGAATTATCAATAAGATAATTCGTTTCACTTTACATCTCCTCTTTTTTATTCCCTCTCTCTTCTTCCCTATTTTCCATTCTCTATTTTCTCTTCCCTCTCCCCTCTTGGCTCTGTCCCTATCTTAATCTATTTCAAAACGAATGCCGCTTTCAAACCATCTGTCGGGAGCCGGCAGTCCAAATACTTCATAATATCTCGTGTTAAACACATTCATCACTTCCAAAAAGTATGTTATATTGTCCCTTCTTTTGGAAAAGTTTGCGTTTAAAACAACATACCTTTTTTCATCTCTTCTCTTTTTTAGTGTAATTGCAAAATAACTGTTTATCTTAAAGGGCAGCTGCCAGCTTGATTCAACTGAAAATTGATGAACAGGATACCTGAATACATACTTCGAAAAATAATCATATCTCCTTTCAAAGTTACTCGAATTATATGCATACTTGAGATAAAAAAAGTTTTCGGTATATAATGAAATCTTCAATATATTTTCTATGCCTTTAATATTTACTCTGCCGATATTTTTTGCCTGCCAGTGTTCCCCGTAATCCTCGGATATCCAGTCTATGATCTCCTCCTGTTTTCTTAAAAAGATATTCGACTGCAATTTAAATATTGTACCGGAAAAGAAATCGAGTCCCATCTCATAAGACCATCCCTTTTCCGGCTTCAGATGCGGATTCCCGCTGTTGCTCGGATCTTTATAGTAAAGTTCGGTAAAAGAAGGAATTCTGAAACATCTTCCGATAGATGACCTGATTTTAAATCTCCTCGAAAATCTGTATCCTGCATTAAAAGAGGGATACCAGCCCACCGAATAATTCGATTGATAATCCCCTCTTATCCCAAGGTTGACCATAATCCTATTTAAAAAAGTATTTCCGTATTCGGCAAACACGGCTGTCCTTGATATATTGTGATTTCCCAATTTAGTGCTCTTAATATTGTCATTAACCACTTCGGTTCCTATTATCGCTTTCTGTTTCGGAGAAATTTCAATACGGGCAATTAATTCCCCCCCGGCTTTATACTTCGTATGGTCATTAACATACTTTTCCGGTGTTCTCATATCATATACAAATCGGTCTTTATGCCTCTTAAGAAATATTTTAGGCTCGATAATTACATTTTTAATCCCCTTATATTCCCCGATAACAGAAGTCAAATGGGTCTTGGTATGTTCCCTCGACGGGCTGAAACCGTAAAAGTTGTTCGCACCAAAATCATTATCAAGATAACCGATTGAAAAAACCAGATTGCCATACCCTGAACTGTATCGTGTTTTGGAATACAGCGAAAAATTGTCAAAATCCGTATCATATCTATATCCTGAAGATTTTTTATTGTTAATGCTCATTGAACTGCTAATCCCGTTATAGCTGAACGATTTATGTATTCCAAAGTTTAAAAGACCAAAATCGCCCGCAGAAGCAGAAATTCTTAGCGGAGATTTTTTTTCTTGTTTTGAAATAATATTTATCACCCCGCCGAATGCAGCAGGCCCATACATCGACGAACCGTGTCCCTGCAATATTTCAATCCGTTCAATATCCGAAAGATTAAGCGGTATATCGAGATTATGATGTGCCGTCTGCGAATCATTTATGGGCATCCCGTCAACAAGTATAAGTACCTGTTCAAATGATGAACCCCTCATATTGATGTCTCCCGAAATCCCGTGATAACCCCTCCGCTGAACATCCACTCCTACCTGATAATTTAAAATATCGGCAATAGAGTTTGCGGGCATATTTGAAAGCTGCTCCCCGTCAATTATTGTGACATTCCTCAGCAAATCCCTGTACTCGGGATGAATCCTTGATGCAGTGACTACAACTTCATCCATTCGATATTCGAGCTGACAGTAACCAGCCGAAACGAATATCACACTGCTCAGAAATATAGTAAATAGTATCTCTCTAATTCTCTTCATTATATTTTGTAAATGCAATAATAAAAAAAAATTTTATATTATTATAACACTAAAAAGATAAAGAACTTGATTATTAAAATAAGTTTATTTAAATTAATTTGCAAATAAAAAATAAAAACCATAAATATTAAAAAGCTCTTTTTAACCTGATAAAATCTTATAGGAACAGCTATAATATAATATTACCCTTATTTATAAACCAGTACTCCCATTCATCATTATATTATTACCCTTTAATAAAAGGGGATTTCAACTGTGTATTGGTGTTATAACAAACACACTTTTAATCGGAGGATAAATGGTAACATTTTCTCTTATTGACTGGATCTGGCTGTTTGCGTTTCTTGGACTAATGGTAGGGTGCGGGCTCTTATTTTATCATCTCGGTAAAAGGTCGGAATCAGACTTTTTCCTCGCAGGACGCGGCCTCCCCTGGTGGCTTCCCGCTTCTTCAGTTTACGCCTCCCACACCGCAACAGATACACCAATGTGGGTAGCCGGAGTAATCTACAGATACGGGCTGGCGGGGCTCTGGTACACATTTTTTGCGGCATGGTGTGCAGTAAGCGCCTTCGTCTCGACTAAAATATTCAGACGGTCGCTCGCATACACTCAGGCAGAATGGCAGAGCTTGAGATTCAGCGGACTCGGAAGCGAACTGCTGCGTGGATGGGTCGCCGGGTGGCAGGTCTATATGAATATGTTTATACTCGGATGGGTCGGAATCGCAATGGGAAAAGTTTGTAATCTCGCCTTCGGATGGCCCCTCTGGATTGGATTAATAACCTTTTCGCTTGTCTGTGCCGTCTATGTCCTTGCAGCAGGATTCTGGGGCGTAGTAATGGCTGATTTCCAGCAGGGAATTATCGCTTTCTCCGCTATAATGATTGTTTCTGTCTGGTCCGTTATTTCTGTTGGCGGACCGTCTGTTATAATTTCCAGGCTTGCGGAAATTGGAAAATCAGATATGCTTAATCCTTTTGCTTTTACCGGATTTTTCTCCGGCGATTTTCCCATAATGTGGTTTATTACAATGCTGATAACCGCAATAATAGGCGGAATCGGTATGGGAACATCATTTGACTGGTACACCGAAGCTCAAAGAATCCAGTCCGCACGTACGATAAGGGATGCCTCTTACAGCATCTGGGCTGGAACCGCACTCGTCCTTATGAGAAACGCCATCTGGGCTGGACCTATACTTGCTTTCTTTATTTTATACCCTAATATCACTCAACAGGGTGAATATGAACTCGCATGGTTTGCAATGGCGTTCAAGGTCTTACCTGCAGGAATGCTCGGCTTCTTTTTCGCATCAATTCTTGCGATTCACCTCTCAACGATTTCCACACAGCTTAATCTCGGTGCGGTATATATGACGAGAGACCTTTATCATCACTATATAAATCCGAAAGCCACTGAAAAACAGCTTGTCTGGGTTGGAAGAATAAGCACGGTTATTATCTTAATAGGCTCATTTGCTTATGGAATGATGATGTCGGAAGAAATAACTAAATACCTCCTGTTTGCCTTGTGGATAATGGCAGCGGGAGTCTGGCTGCCAAACATACTGCAGGTTGTCTGGTGGCGGTTCAATTCATGGGCATATCTCTCTTCATGGATCGCTAATCTCATCATGAGCTGGCTTATATTTAAGGTCCTGCCCGATTTCGGTATAATTCCGGTCCTGAAAGACTACCACCAGTTCTGGATTCTTATGGGACTCTGCGCATTAATATATATTCCGGTCACATTCCTCACAAAACCGGAAAATATGGACCACCTCGTCAAATATTACGTAATGTCAAGACCGCTCGGATGGTGGGGACCCGTCAGAAAAGAAGCTGAAAAAAAAGGATTGATTTAAAAATAGATTTATATTAATTTTCACACGGACAGACATACCTGCCTGTCCAATAAACAAAATATTGGAGGATAAATGCCAATAATAAAAAGAAAATGGTTACCAGGTGAAGCTGAAGAATGGACAAAAGAAGACCTGTTCGCCTGCATATTATCTGTTTTGGTGTATGTTGCTATTACAATTGGAACAGCTTTATCTTTCTTTCTAATGCCTGTTGGATTCATAATTCTTGGAATAGGGATAATTCTTGGCATCGTGATGTTTTATATTATTGACCCTAAATTGAAGACTGTATCTGAAGAATACGAAAAAAAACAAAAAACTTATTTAGAAAATTTAGAAAAAATTGAAAGGTGGGAGTAAAAATATGCAGGAATTTTGGGGATTACTTGGAATGTCAATTGCCTATATTTTCTCATTCCTCGGAATGATACTCGCATACGTGTATTATAAAAAACACAAAAAAGACAAAAATACTGAAAAATTACCGGAGGAGAAATAACCGATGATTATGTCTATTTTTCCGGCTCTTTTGGCGGTCTCAATACTGGGAATTGTTATTCCATTAGCAATATTTATAATATCTTTTTTCGTCACATATCTGCTGTTCAGACATTTTTCCAGAAAATTCTGACTTAAATTTCCCCTCATTCGAGGGGAAATTTAAGTATAAGTTTTTTGGGACACCTTTTTTTCAAAAAAGGTGTCTGCCTACTTTCTTTTCCAAAGAAAGTAGGTTGGTGATATTCTATGGAAAGAACAATAAAAATATTAGGTGCAGGTCCCTCGGGATTAACCGCTTCCATCAACCTGGCAAGAGCAGGATACAATGTCGAAGTCTATGAAAAAAACAAAACCGTCGGTAAAAGATTCAGCGGTTGTTTCCAGATTCTCGAAAACTATACAGAAAAAGAAGAATTGCTCGATGCTTTCAACAGGATGAACGTCAAAATAAATTTCTTCTGCCATCCATCAAAAAAAATAGATTTTTATGACTCAAAACTTAATCTATGTTCACTGAAATCCAAAAAACCATATGGATATTTCATTAAACGTGGAAATGAAAAAGACACACTCGACTACGGACTTGCAGAACAGGCAGAAAAATCAGGTGTAAAAATTATTTACAACGAAAATATAAATACCGAAAAAGCAGATATAATCGCCGTCGGCGCAAACTCTGCCGCAGGTATCGCTAAAGAAATCGTCTTTGATACGGATTCCGATGATACTTTCAAGGTGATACTGGACAATAATATCGCACCAAAAGGATTCACATACCTGTTCGTCATAAACAAAAAGGGAACGCTCGGCACCGCAGTCCTGAAAAAAAAATCAGAAATCAACAGACTGACAGCAAAATCAGTCGGCAAATTTCAGAAAACAGGAAAATTTGAAATGAACAATCAAAAAGAAGTTGTCTCCTATGTCAACTTTTATCTCCCAAAGAGTGCAAAGCTCAACAATTCATTAAAAATAGGCGAAGCAGCAGGTTTTCAGGACAACCTTTTCGGCATCGGAACAAGAATTGCAGTCACATCAGGATATCTCGCCGCAAAGAGCATAATTGAAAATATCGACTATGACGAACTCTGGAAAAAACACATCGCCGGTAAAATGAAAATGAGCATGGTCAACAGATTTTTTTATGAGCTCTGCGGTAATACCGGCTACAGCTTATTCAATAAAACAGCAAAAAACAAAGACATCAGAGAATTCGGCTATAAATTATATAAACCGGACTGTTTCAGGAACAGCATATTCCCATTCATAAAAATTGCACAAGATATAAAAAAGAAACTACATAAAAGAAATTAATATACTATGTTCCGAAAAAAAGACGAAAAACTAAAACAAGCTTACAAATATTGCAGAAATTTAACAATTAAGGCAGATTCAAATTTCGCACTCGGATTTAGATTCCTGCCAAAGCATAAAAGAAATGCGATATATGCCCTGTATGCCTTTAACAGATGTGCAGATGATTTTGTTGATGAAGAATCTGACCCCCTCAGAAAAAAAGAATTAATAGAAAAGTGGGATTATAATCTCGAACAGTGCTACAAAAATGAAACCGACAACCACCCCGTATTAATTGCATTTTCCGACGCAGTCAGAAAATTTAATATACCAAAAAAACCCTTTAAGGATGCAATACTGGGATTTAAGATGGATTTGGAAATCAATAGATATAATACATTCGAAGAACTGAAAGTATACTGCGAAAGAGTGGCAGGCACAATAAGTATCATGTCTCTTTGTGTTTTTGGTCTCCTTGATGATAAAGCATATCAATTCGGTGATGATTTAAGTATGGCACTCCAGTTGACAAATATAATAAGAGATGTCGGAAAAGATGTCGGAAAAAATAGAATTTATATCCCGATTAAAGAAATGAACAAATTTAACTATTCCGAAGATGAACTCCTTTCCGGAACCATAAATGAAAATTTTATTAAACTGATGAAATTTCAGATAAAAAGAGCAAAATCATATTTCGAAAAAGCAGAAAATCTTATCCCTTTAATAAATACAGATGCAAGACTTACAACCATACTTATGGCTGGTGTCTATTTAAATGTTCTCAGGCAGGTCGAGAAAAATAATTATGACGTTTTCAATAAATTTGCCAGAGTCTCAAAACTAAAGAAAGGTATGCTGGTCGCAAAATCTGTGTTTAAATCCAACTTTTTTTAAAATACAAAAATGCTCGAATTCACCAATGAAATAATCTTCCTGCTGATTTTAATCGGCTGTTCTACCGGTTTATTAGCAGGTCTCTTCGGTGTAGGAGGCGGTATAGTCTTTGGACCGGTCATTCTATTTATGTTCAAGGGATGGAACATCTCTGATGATATAATCTTTCCGCTTACCTTCGGCACTTCCTTATTTATAATAATATTTACCTCCCTCTCAGCTGTAATAAAATTTCAATCTATGAAAAGTATTATATGGCGGGCTGTATTAATAATGTCCGCATTCAGCATAATTGGTGCTGGGCTCGGCGTAGTAACCACTGTATATAGTCCCGGATGGCTTCTGCAAAGGTTATACGGATTACTGCTCTTGATTGTTTCATGGAGAATAATGAAAGAATATAAAACTGTTGAAAATAATGAACAGATATTCAAATTAAAATACTTAAGTATATCGGGCTTTGCAATAGGAGTGATTTCTTCTATGTTCGGGATTGGCGGGGGGATAATTGGTATTCCTATTATGATACTTATCTTAAAATTTCCCATAAAAAAGGTAGCGGCAACATCACAGGGAATTATTTTATTCACATCTATTGCAGGAGTTTTAGGATATATATTCTTAGGATTAAAAAACCTTGACCTCCCGGGCGGCTCGATTGGATTTGTTAATATAAAAATAGCTGTCCCGTTTATCATCGGGACGGTCGCTTTTGCACCAATAGGTGCTTATCTTAATAATAAAATTAAAGGAACTACACTAAAGAAAATTTTTGCAGTCTTTCTTGCTGTAATAGCTATTAAATTGATATTTTTTTAGGAATAATAAAAAAGGCGGGCTTCTTTAATAATTAATATATTTTACTTACTTCAAAAAAAGATACAATGAACCTGTATTTTGAATAGGTAAAAATATTCAAAAGAAAAAGCAATATTTCTAATTCATCCCGAATTTTCGGGATGAATTAGAAATGAAATGCTCTCCGAAGAGAAAAACTCACGTGCTGTAGCAAATCTCCAGCTGTAGCATATAACTTAGCGCTTGGATTCTCAAAAAAAACGGAATCCTATTGAAGTAGTTTTTGAAGGTTGTTATCTACTCTCTTTCCCCCGGGAAAGAAATGAACCTTAGAATTTCCGAATTTTTTAGATTAGGACCATTTGCCGGGAGTAAATTTTACGACGGTTTTCGCTTTAATCTTTATCTTCGCACCGGTCTGAGGATTCCTGCCAATTCTTGCTTTCCTTCTTACAGTCTTAAAGCTGCCGAATCCGACTAACGTTACACCTTTATTAATGTTCTTTTTAATAGTAGCAATAGTAGCACTAACAGCATTTGCTGCATCTTTCTTACTTAATTTGGCAGATTTTGCAACAGCGTCTACTAATTGAGCTTTATTCATCTGTTCCTCCAATATTGGTTATTTTTTTTGTTATTTGTAACAACATAATAAAAATAAAAATAAAAAACAAGCATTTTAAATAAATTTTTTCATTTTTTTTACAAAAATACACATTAATCAGTCTTTATACAGCAATATTTTTATATTGTGCTTTAGTGTAACGATTCATTTATTTATTAACTTCTGGAAAAATTTATCAGTATAAAAAAAAGCTTCTATAAAATCCCCCTTTACCAAGGGGGATTAAAGAGGATTCCCCATCAAAACCAAAATCAATCACTCCAATCCGACTTCTCCCACTTGTACAATACATTGCCAAAAACATCATGATTCCGGAACGTGATAACAGGTTTGTTATTAATCTTTGATACTTTCACAGAAAGAAATCCCCCAACAAGATTTCTGTAATATGGTTGCTTATTCTTCAGCCATCTGGGACCCGATAATGGATGTTCCCTGATTCCTTGAGCATGCTTGTCTGATATTGAACCGCAGGAAAACTCATTGAGCCCTTTTTCAGATATAGAATGATACTGCCAGTGCCTGTCGCCGCAGAGCATAAAAAAGTTCTCACCCGCGTTCTCTTTCACCCAATCAAGAAACTCCCTCCCCTCAGTCCAGAAACCATTATAATTAGCATGATTATCTGTCTTTGTCTGACGGTCCGGACCGATTATCGGTGTGGGTGAAATAAGAACCTTGAAAATGGCATCGCTTTTCTTAATCCCATCTTTCAGCCATTCTTTTTGTTCTTTTCCCCATATTGTCTTTTCAGGACCATCCGGCATCTTGTTGGAAGAACGGTAATCCCTTCCCTCAACAAGCCATATCTGCAGCCCCCTGCCCCATCTAAAAGTGCGGTAAGTCTTTTCACTCATCGGAACCTGCTGTTTGAAAATAGCAATACCTTCCTCATGTGAAATTCCGGGAAAATCCCGGTGGGGATCGCTGTCATTCCACCTGTAATCGTGGTCATCCTTCTCAAAATATACCGGCACCATCTGAAACAAAGATACAACAGTAGGAAAAGAATACATCCTGTGCCAGTGAAATCGGGCAACTGACGGAACCTTTGCAGTGGGAGGGTCGCTGTCATAATATACATTATCCCCCGTACAAACCAGAAAACTGGGTTTCATATTCTTCATCGAAACATACGATTGAAATCCGTCATCCCTGTCAGCGCTCCTTGCCGCCTGCCCGGTAATTACAGTAAAAAGCACATCCCCCCAATCGTCAGGTTCGGGAGCAGTCGTAAAACTCCCGGTAGCACACTGGCGATTCTGTAAATTCTCAGTAGCAGTTTCTATTTGATAAAAATAAGCCGCAGACGGCTCTAAATTCTTTAAAAGAAACTGATGCGTAAAATCGGTTGATTCACCAACCTTCAACCATCCAGTCGTTTTTTTATCGCCCGGCTCTTTTTCGGGATTGTAGTGCAATCTGACCTTTCCGGGTGATCCGGGACACTCCCCGACAAAACCGGGGTCAGGTCCTCCCCTTGCCGGCTTCCCTGTGTCGGGCCAATCCCCCGGGTCAGTGTTGCGGGTGGCTGATTCAGTCAAACGAACCCAAACAATCGCCGACGTCGATGTAACCTCCCCCACCTTTGCACCCTGTGCTGTATACGGCGCCCTATCCTGCGAAAACAATATTGAAAAATTCACCAGTATTAATATAAATAGCAGAATAAAAAAGTTTCTCCATTTCATAAAAACCCTCCTTTGATAATATTACGTAATGTCAAAGATATTTATTGTTTATTTTATTTAAATTCCATTTCACCGCAAAAACATTCCCTCTCGGCTCTTGCCTATTGCCTATTTGTTAAAATAACTCCACAAAAACATCCTCACCCCTCTTTACTTCGCTTTTCTGCTCCGAAAGAAGCATTACACCATCAGCATCCATTATACTTTTAAGCATTGCAGAACCCTGAGCCCCCGTTGGTTTGGCATAAATTTTATTATCTCTTGTCTCAATTTTAACCCGGACAAAGTTTTTCCTTCCCTTCTCTACCTTAACATCTTCATCCGAAATACATGGAATAACAGTCCTTTTAAAATTTTCAACACCCATCATCCCGGCAATACACGGAGAAACAAATTTAATAAAGGTAATCATTGAAGATACAGGATTTCCGGGAAGCCCGAATATAATTTTATCGCCTCTCTTCCCGAAAACCGTCGGTTTGCCCGGTTTAATTGCAGCTTTACGGAACTTTATGTCCAGACCAAGCTCCTCAAATATCTTTACAACATAATCATACTTCCCCACAGATACTCCACCGGTAGTAACCAGTATATCAGAAATATTAAGAATTTCAGATATCTTCTCCTTTATCTCTGAATAATTGTCCCTTATAATACCAAAGTAAGATGGAATCCCTCCCTCTTTCAAAACCTGCGAGTATAAATAATATGAAACGCTGTTTCTGATTTTTCCCGGAGGCGGGACTATTTCAGGCTCAACAATCTCATCCCCGGTAGCTAATATCCCTACCCTTGGCTTGTGCGAAACCTTTATATATCTTTTCCCCACTGCAGCAAGAAGAGAAACCATTGGTGCAGTGATTCTGATACCGCTTTTTAAAACTTGTTCGCTTTTTTTTAAATCTTCTCCCCTGTATCTGACATTTCCGCCCTTGCGTACACTCCTGTATATTTCAATTTCATCTTCAGAGATTTTACGTGTATCTTCCACCTTGATTACGGCATCCGCTCCTTTAAGGATTTGCGCCCCCGTCATAATACTTGCTGCCTCTCCATTTTTCAGCTTATACGAACTTACCTTTCCGGCTGGAATCGTATCGGAAAGTTTTAGCACCACCGGATTAGATTCGGCTGCGCCGTCTGTATCCTTCGACTTAACTGCATAACCGTCCATCGCTGAATTATCAAAAGGCGGATTATCTATATCGGAATATACATCCTCCCTCAATACCCTGTCAAGAGCAGAAGTAAGCTCGACTGTTTCAGTCCCCAATCGACTCACATTCTCCAATACTATTTCAATAGCTTCTTCATATAAAATCATTTTTATTCTAATGTTTTAATATTAACACGTAGGAATTTGATTTATCAAACTCGGATTTATCAAAGTCCAACCCTTCTTTTACGCTGGCGATAGTGCTCTTCACCTTCGCTCTCAAATACAAATTTCTCATTTTTCTATCGCAATTTTCAACTATCACAAAATTTCAGAGAGACACAAAAATATAATTGCACAATTTTGTCATTTAGTAATTTGGATTTCATTTGGCATTTGGGCTTTGATATTTGGGCTTAATAATATCAGAATTAAAATTATAGCTATTTTATGACATGTCTTCATTAAAATGATATAAAATCATATTTACTCTTTCAAAGATTTTTTCTTTACTCTATGAACAAATTTAAAAAACAACTCCTCACCGATTCCAACAAGGCATGCGGCCAGAATATTTTTTGTAAGTAAAGAGATAATCCCGATAGTCAAGCAGACGACAACAGATTCCTTATTATCGAATAAAGACCTCATAAGTTTAGAATGCTCAAACCCGACAAAAATTAACATACCTCCAAGAACAGGAGCCGGAAAATAATTGAAAAGAGCAAAAAATGTTCCTCCGAATAAAACTGCCGCAATAATAAGTGTCGAGCCGATAATAATATTTGCTCCGGCAGTCCTTGCACCAAATTTATAATGTGCGGTTGCGCCACCCGCTCCATGGCAGAGAGGAAGCCCCCCGAAAATCCCTATAATCACATTTGAAATCCCAAGCGACACGGCAAGTCTTTTTTCTGTCACCCTGACCGCTCTTTCCTTGAAATACGTCCTCGCAGCATCAGCAGACGCTATGATTGCATTCCCAATAGTAAGAGGAAGCTGTGGTATTACCAGCAAAATAAATGCAGACGAAATATCATCAAACATCGGAAGTCGGAAAATAGGATACTCAAAACCTAAAGAAAAATTAAATCCTTCAAACTCCCGAAAAAACAAGCTGAAAACAAAACCGGCTAAAATTAGAATAACAACAGAGGGAATAGTCCTGTTATTTCTTAAAAAAAGTATTATTAAAATACTGGCTGAACCAATAAATAAAGAAGAATATTCAAAAGGCTGAACAACCATTTTAAAACCGGATTTCATAAGCAGCAGCCCGATCCCGAGCTGAATCCCCCTTATAATAGACTTGGATAATACCCTGTTCAGAATATTTATCACACCGGTAAAAGCCAATACCAGTAAAATCAGTCCGAGTATAAACCCGGACATAGAAATCTGTATTGGAGTAAGCCCCATAGCTATTGCTATTATGGCGACAGCTTTCAACGGCTGAACCGGTATAGGCACCCTGAAATAAACACCGGCGGCAAAATACAAAACACCGGCAAACAGGAATATTATTGAAGGATTCATGCCGTTGATTGTTATCAGCGCAGCAGCCAGAGGAAACAAAACTCCAATATCCCCGAAAGCTCCGGCAAACTCACATCGGTCAAACCTGAAACCTTTAAACTCCATTATCCTCTATCTTAATCATTATTATCAGTATAATCAGTGGTCATAATCAGCGGTCCGATTTCCCCCCACTCTTCTTCAGCAGGCATACATTGGAAATAGTTATGTTTTTATCTTCAGCTTTACACATATCATAAATAGTAAGTGCACTTATCATAACAGCGGTCAAAGCCTCCATCTCGACACCGGTCTTACTTTCAGACTTAACATTCGATATAATTCTTATACAGTTTTTATCCCTATCCGTTTCAAACTTCATATCGATATTGGTAAGCGGCAGCGGATGGCACAGAGGAATCAGGGAGGGAGTCTGCTTTGCTGCCATTATTCCTGCAGTTTTAGCTATGGTCAATGTATCACCCTTAGCAATCTTATTCTCTAAAATCTTCTCTAGCGTTCTCTTCTTTATATATACCTCCGCCTGTGCTGACGCCTCACGCACTGTAACCCTTTTACCGGTCACATCTACCATCCTTGCCCTGCCGTTCTTGTCAAAATGAGACAGTCCCTTCAGCGAAGCCCTGAAAGTCTTCTTTCGGTTCATCTGATTCTTAGTTTTAGAATATTGAATTTATTATCCAAATATAATTTAAAAAATAATGAAAATCAAATACATTATATAATCCTGAATAATATTATTTCCCGGTCAATCTTTTTAAAAAAAAAATCAAATAAATTAAATTAAATTCTTGACATTTAAAGAATATTTATTTATTTTAATACTACAATAGGTCCAAAAAAATCTGGATAATAGGGAACACGGTTATAAGCCGTGACGGGCCCGCCGCTGTGACCGGGGACGAAAACTGCAAATATGCCA
>JAUVVT010000174.1 GCA_030604505.1 bacterium
AAAGAACAATGATTTGGTTACATAGATAAAAGATTTTATGAATTTTTCAGGTTATATTCATAAAAAATTATTATATTGTTAATGATTATTTACAAGATGACACGGCAAAAAATGGATTCCCCCCCGAATATTCGGGGGGAATGACATTTTGGGAGTTTTATTAATGTAAATTCAGATTTTACAATTACAATAATTTTAACAAAAAGTTTCATTAATAATTTTTTCGGACTTTTTGCCGCATCATCTTACAAGCAACATCAGTAAAGAAAATTAAAACGGAGGAACAAAATGCGGGAAGTAAAAATTGAAAAATTAACCTTGGAATCATTTAAATCGTATGGCTGCTATGAAAATATGATTAATCCCGATACATATCGGTTTGGTCAGCCGCCCATAGAATTTTACCGCGATATGCTGCGGTTAGACCTCGGCAGTTCGACTATTGCTTCATTTTCAATCTGCCGTGTCGAAAAAAGACCGGAGGTAATTGATATAACAGAATATCATTCATCTGTCGGAGAAGGAATTCTTCCTTTAGACAGCGATATATTAATACACGCAGCAAACGCCACTGCCAATGGCGTTGTGCCTATGGACGAATTCCGTGTATTTTCCGTTCCAAAAGGAACACTGGTAGTCTTGAAACCCGGAATATGGCACCATGCCCCGTTTGTAGACGGCAGTGATGCTGCTAATGTAGTTATTGTGCTGCCTGAAAGAACCTACGCAAATGATTGCGAAGTCGTTACATTCTCCGAAGAAGACCAAATAAAAATCATCCGTTGAAAGACACAAAGACAGGGTTAACAGGATTCTACTGGATTAAAGAATATTTTTTTCATCTTGTTTATCCTGTAAATCCTACCAAAAAAAAGAAACAGAAAATCACAAAATATAAAAAACCCAGTATTTCACACTGGGTTTTTTAATCCTTGAAAAATTATCACAAAAAATTCCCGACTTCCGGATTATTTTTTAAGACCTAGACCTTTAAACAAACAGAGCAAGAATATTCTGCGGAGTAATATTTGACTGAGCTAATTGAGCAGTTGAAGTTTGTTGAAGAATCAGGGCTCTTGTGGCTTCCAATTGTTCTTTTGCAAGGTCTGCATCACTAATTCTGCTTCTGGTTGCTTCTGTATTGACAATTGCGATGGAAAGAGTAGATTCTTTGATAGTTAATCTCGAAGACCATGCACCAATCTGCTGTAAGGCATCGGAGACTAATTCTATGGCGCTATCAATTTTCCCCAAAGCAATAGCCGCACTGGATGCTGAGAAAACATTATTTGATACATTTGCTGAATCTACATTTAGTTCTGCAGCACTGAAACCCGTTGTTGTTGTTCCCTGAAGAGTTATGCTTATTGTAAATGAGTTATCAACACCTTCTCCTGTTTGAAATGATTTACCGGTATAATCTCCACTTATAAGACTATTGTTATTAAAAGTCGTTTCATTAACGATATTGTCAATCTCAGCAGTAAGCTGGTTGAGCTCTGTTTTAATTGCATTTCTTTCTGCAGAGCCCAATGTATCGCTTGCCGCCTGGGTAATCTTTTCCTTCATAGTGATAAGTATATCACTAATATTGAGAAGACCACCTTCAGCAATAGCAAGAACGTTCTTTGCGGTGCCCACATTATCCAGTGCAACGGATAGTCCCCTTGAACGGGCATTTAAACGAGTTGAAATTACATAACCGGCTGGGTCATCGGCTACTTCATTTATCCTGCTCCCAGTAGCCAATCTCAACTGACTCTTCTCTAAAATCCTATTGATAGACTTTAATGCATTTAACGAATTAAGAGCAGCAATATTGGTATTAATTCTTGTTGAGTCGCCTATTGACATATATTTCCCTCCCTGAAATAAATTATATTAAAATTATATAATTTTCCTATTCTATGTATCGACAGTTACTTGAATTTCTTTAATAACTTTTTAATTTTTTTTCAATTTTTTTCAGGCGAAAAAGATATATGCTTGATTACATTGGTTTTATATATTATAAACCATCCAAAAGACTTTTTGCTTTTTCAACGTATTCACTTTTCGGATAATTTGTCAATAGTCTGTTCAATTCACTTCTTGCTCTTTCTTTATCCCTTAAATTAATATAACATAGACCCAATTTTAGCTGTGCATCATCATCTTTGTTAGAATTGCTGAATGTGAACACCTTTTCGAATTCAATAATACATTTTTTAAAATTCTTCAGTGCATAATAACACTCGCCAATCCAATACTGACAATTATCTGAAAGACTATTGTTCATATCAATTGCCAAAAGCTCATTAAACAAATCTATTCCTTCCCTGCATCTTCTGGCATAATAATGACTTAACGCTATCCGGTATCTACTTGAAAACTCATTAAAATTAGTCGGTCCACTTACCATGGGCATACTGCTTTCCATATTGCTGATTTTCCTGCGCATTTCTTCTATTCGTTCATCTCTTAATACAAGTTCAGATTTCAACTCGTTAATCTCTGAATTTCTTTCCATAAGCTCTCTTTCTAAATCGGACACACTTGCATCATAATCTGATTCTGCTTCTTTTTCATCGGGTTTTTCAGCATCAGAATCTTCTATCTCAAGTAATTTAAGTATATCCTGCTCCGTCTGTTCTTCATCGGCAGTTCTACTATCTGCCGTTCTCGAACTATCTGCCAAATTAGCACATGCAGCTATATACATAGATAAAAAGGTTATTGCTAATACCAAACTTATGATTTTTAATACCTTTTGCATATCGCCTCCATATTTGATTTATTTAAAATAATAATGTTATCTGTCCTTTATTAAATTTATACTATAATTTAAAGATTATTTTCAAAAAAACAAACCTATTAACTATACCATCCACTTTTAATGAACTATGTATTTGTGTTGTCACCAATACACTTATTTCTAATTAACTTTATTTTTTCTTCTTAAATAGCTTACAATAAACAAAGTAACACCCATTAAGAAAAATAAAACAGTTATCCCCTGATTAACAGAAAAATTAACCTCATCTATTGTAAAAAGAACCATTTCTTCCTCATAATACCTGAAAAAATCTATTATAAATCTGTGTATTGAGTATAAAATGAGAAAAAAGTAAAAAATAAATCCATCAAATATCTTATATCTGTTAATATATAATAATAAAAAGAATATAACAAATGCCCCAAACGAAGAATAAAGCTGAGCAGGATGAATAGCTTTCCCATAAAAATGATAGCCGGCAGGGCTTTCCGGGCTGAAAACTATCCCAAGAGGCAAACTGCATTCCTTCCCATAGCAGCATCCATTAAGGAAACATCCTATTCTGGTAATTCCGGTGCCCACGGCAATCGACGGACTCAAAATATCCGCTATCTTAAGAAAATCAAAGCCCTTAATTCTCGCATAAAATATCGTTGAAAACAGCGCCAGAATCACTCCACCGAGCATTATAGCTCCACCAATCCCAAACTCACCTGTACTTTGGAATGGATTAATAATATCTAAATAATTTCCTTTAAATTCTTCTAAGTGGAAAACAACATACAGAAATCTCGACCCAACCAGGGAAGAGATAATTATCACCATCGAAATATCCATCACCAGATTTGAGTCAATTCCTACCTTTTTAGCTCTTTTTAAAGCGATATAAATCCCAACTAAAAAAGCTACTGCCAATAGCAATCCATAGCTGTGCAGTTTAAACCAACCTATTTCAAATAATAACGGATGCATATTTAATATTTCAATCTGTTAACAGAGATGTTTATTAATAAGCCGACCATTGCCAAAAATACAGCCATAGCCGAACCGCCATAACTCATAAGCGGAAGCGGAAGACCCGTAACAGGAAGCAGACCAACCGTCATGCCAATATTCACAAAAATATGAATCAGGAATAAAGAGGAAATCCCGACAGCAACAAAACTTGCAAACCTGTTTTTAGTAACAGACGCAACATGAATTCCATGAAGAACAAATATAAAATACATTCCAAGAATAAATATCACCCCAAAAAAACCAAACTCCTCACCAAAAACCGAAAATATAAAATCCGTATGCTGCTGGGGTAAGAACCTGAGTTGACTTTGTGTCCCATGCAAAAATCCCTTTCCCCTCAATCCACCTGAACCCAAGGCGGTCTTGGACTGCAGTATCTGATAACCTGCACCTCTCGGGTCCATTTCCTGATCCAAAAAATGCTTTAACCTATTCTGTTGATATGGTTTTAGCTTGCTCCATAAATAATTTGCAACTATACCTACAGACAGATTCACAAAATAAGTTAATATAGTTACTATAATTCCTTTTTTTGCAAAATAAAGGATTGCTGTCAATATTAACATCCACGTAAGAAAAATAAAGACATTTGATATAGATAAAGATATTATTATAATACTTATAAAAGGGGCAATAATTACAAAAAGAGAAAAATACGGCAGCTCCGCCCAGAACAAAAACGGCAATAATAAGGCTGCAAAAACCAGACTTGTTCCAAGGTCAGGCTGTTCCTTTACAAGAATCATCGGAACGCATATTAATAAAAGGGATATTATTATATCCTTTAAACTATTTTGAGAAATCTTACTAACCGTCAGGAATCTGGAAAAGGCGATTATAGTAGCTAATTTTGCAAACTCCGACGGTTGAAATTGAAATCCAAATAAATAAATCCATCGTGCTGTGCCGGACGGACCTTTGCCTATGACCAAAACTGCTATAAGAAAAAAAATACTGACTGCATATAATAGATAACTCATTGAATAGATAACTTTAAGAGGAACAAAAATCATAGCGGTCATTAAAAGAAGCCCAAAAAGAATCCAGACTATTTGCTTATAAAAAATAGAACTTGTATCAAAGGCAGCTGCATGAGATGTGGAACTGTAAATTGCAAGAAGACCGGAAATTAATATTAACAAAACCGGTATAAGAAAAACAAAATCGATATTTTTTATAAAAACATTCCTTTTCATCTATAAAAAATAATTAATTTTTATTGGCAACAAAGCGTTTTTTATTAAAATATTTACTCAGCAGTTTTCTTGCTATAGGCGCGGCAACGGCTCCTCCTATACCACCATTTTCAATCATAATAGCAAATGCGATTTCCGGATTATCCCTTGGGGCAAATCCGATAAACCAGGCGTGGTCATCTCCATGGGGATTCTGTGCTGTGCCTGTTTTTCCGCAAATATCAAATCCGTATATTCTTGCTCCTCTCCCTGTTCCTCTTTCACCGTTTACAACCCGATACATACCCTTTTTTATAAACTCATAAACTTCACTCGACACTTCCGATATCGTATCTGATTCGACTTCCATTATAGTTCTAACTCCTGTTTCATTATCCTCATAAGACTGAACAAGATGCGGTTTATAATAAATCCCTTCATTTCCGATTGCCATTGCAAA
>JAUVVT010000336.1 GCA_030604505.1 bacterium
AGAGATAAAATCTGCTGCCGGGAAACATTTTTAATCCTTCCAAAGAGATTTTTAGAGCTTTATCAAAATCTCCATAGTCTATTAATATCCATGCAAGCTGATTTCTACCTATAAATTTATTGAATCCTATATCTAAAACCGCCTCTATCCGCCTTATCGCATCTTTCCGCTCATCTTTTATAAAAGGAATAAAACTGACATATTTTGTCAATCTATATCTATAATATCTAAAAACCTCAATAAACAAAACTATTTCTCTCAATTCCGAATTTATAGATATACACATTTCAAGATTTGAAATGCCTGACATACCGTATTTAGCAGACCTTAACCAGTCCTTATTCTCAGCATAATACAAACCCATAAAACACATAATACTGCCAATATAATACAAACTCTTTATATCAAGCGGTTCCTTTTTTAATTTCTTTCTGTTTATGTTTATACATTTTTGAGCAATATTAATAAAATTTTCTCCGTCCTTTTCGTAATCCTGAAACTCGGACATCCTTGACTGGATTGTTATACCTTTACAAAAATAGATATCGCTTTCACTCCACCCTTTGTTTTCGAGAATATGCCAATATTCCATTGCCTCATCATATTTATTCATTATTGTAAGCTGAATTCCTTTATAGAGAGCAGAATCAGCAGTTATCACCTTTACCTCACCTGCAAATAAATCACTGCTTACTAAAAGCAGTATGAATAGAATTACATATGTAATCTTTATTTTCATTAATTTAAAAGGTGAAATTGTAAAATAGATGTCCTGAATCAAGTTCAGGATGCCAGGTAAGTGTTATTAATATTAAAAATCAGAAATAATGAATTTACAAAAATTCCGTTATTAAGATGGACACGAGATTGCCATGCTCCCTTCGGTCGCTCGCAACGACACAATGTAATTTTTATGTAACACTAATTTGATTTTAATAATATCATATTTATTTTAAATTTATAAACTCTATTGCAATTTTCAGGTTAAATAAAAAGGGGATTCAAATAATCCCCTGATATAAATCATTAATCTAAAAAATAGACTTAAAATATTTTTTAAACTACCATCCAAATCTCACACTGGTTCCGACAGCAAACGCTTTTGAAGAGGTTTGTGTAATTCCGCCCCTGTTAGTTACACCAATATCGAAGAGAAAATGTTTATAATTGAATGCCAATGCACTTGAAAAACAATTACTACCCCTTGTTCTTCCTAATGAGGCGTATAGTTCACATATTTTCAAATCTATACTTCCCCCCAAGGAAAACCGCATCTTTCCATATTCTCTTGCTAATTCAACAGTCCCCATATATAATTTGTAATACTTTGCGATACCAAGCCTTACATTTAATGGCAAAACCTGAGTAAAGCCGCCTATATCTCTATCAATAGATTCTCTGTAGTCATCTATCTCAATATCACTAAATTCATTAATATATATTTGCCTTTTTAAATCAAATGTTTCAATCTGCTCTTTTGTATCAGTTGACCAACTTATTATTCCAGGTATATTATCAAAAGCCAATCCTAACTGCCAGCCATTTTCCAGAACAGCACCCATTCCAAAATCAAGCCCGATGCCATTACCAAACTCGGCTACTTTTGATACAACTCTGCTCGGTGCGTTAAAACCGGTACTGGTAAGATTCACTTTTATATCAGACTCCGTTACCTCGGCATATCCTATTCCTTTTATATATGAAGCAGTCCAGCCAACTGCGAGTTCTTTAATTTTAAAATTTCTATTGAATATTCTTCTCACAGTATTTTTTAATACTGTCTTCCCATAAGAAAAATTTAACCTGGCAGTTCCGAATCCATTTCCATTTACGTCAAATGAATAACTTTTTTCTCCTATTTCTGTCAATAGCAATTCAAAAGCATCTTTGGGAAGAGTCGTTTCCGCAAATACATTAACCTCAACACTGAAACCAAAATTTTTATAATTAAATCCAAAAATAGAACCATCAAACCTTCCTATTAATTCCAGTCCAGAATCGGGAATCTTATTCAGTATATCACTTTTATCACTTTCGGTCAAAGTTCTGCCAATCTTGTTTCCTTCCGCATCCGTTTCACCTGTTCCTGTAAGGTATTCATCATAAAAATCCAGATCGAAAACATTGTTGCCAACATCGATCCCCATTGAATATAGCTTAAAGTTGAAATTTGGGAGATTACTTGAAAGAGCAAGGTTTGCCGGATTCCAGAATATCGCCTCCGGTCCTCTTGCAATCGCAGTATATGCACCTCCCAACCCTGTACTTATTCCCTGCTGAGCATTTAGATTAGAAGAATAAAGCAATATCATAATTATTAATATGACGGACTTCTTACTCATTAAACAATTCCTCCTGTATACATAAAAATGATTTACAAATCAGATTAATTGATTTATTTAATCTATTTCTGTCATTCCTTCGTTAATCCGATGTATCAATCTTACCCGTTCCGGAAAGAGTGACATTTTTAATAATAATATGGTCAGTAACTCTTATTTCAGCATCAAAAACACTATTGACAGTAACGACCACCTTTGACCAGTTTGCATTAATGAGATAATTAAGTCTTTGCTTATCGACGGATACATTTATTGTTCCTTCGGTTCTGCCTTGCGGCAGGTCTACAGTGAACAGAAGATTATTAATATTGTTTTCAGTAACACCTACATAAAAATCAATTTTCCCTGATAAAGGTGTTTCGTTTACTATTGTACCTTCGAGAGAAACATTTATCAGATTTTTCTCTATCGCATTACGTGCATCGGTGTCAAGGTCAAGCTCTTGTGTTTCTTCAATTGTGCTCGATTCTGTAAATGAAAACCTTAAAGGTACATCTAATTTATACTCGATATTGTATTCTGCACTTTCTGTAATAGTAACATTCTCTAAAACGCTTATCCGTCCTTTTATACTGATTCTCTCTGGCATTATATTTATTAGTTCAGCAATATTAATGCGGTGTGGAGCTATATCTCCTTCAGGGATAACTATTTCCCTTGATAATTCATTTGTTTCTCCCTTCTTTGTTGAAGTAAAATCTAAATGCAGTAAAAAACCAAAAGGTATATTCAGGGATCTAATTATAATGTTTACCTGGTCAAACTGCAAATTTTCCAATCCTTCCGGAGGTTCTTCAAATAACTCCTGCTCTACAGCAAGAAGTGGTACCTCAATACCGGGAATTAAAACCAGGGGTCCTTCAATGTTAAATTCGGTTGTATCTGTAAAAGTCATGTGTAGTAAATTATTTACATCCGGCTGAATATTATCACCCACAAGTTCTTCGCCTATTTCAATGGTTTCAGACTTTAAAAGAGGTATGTTTGTTATTTTTAAATTCCAAATCGGACCAACTGGCTCCTCAGGTATTGCACAACTCAGCAATATCAAATATATTATTACTGGTATGAATAATATTTTTCTACTCATAATTACTCCTCATTTATATTTCAAATGCAAAAACAAATTAAAACCAAAAGTATCTCACAGATATAAGTTTCCGTTCTTCGGTATTACTATTAAAAAATGTTACCCTAATAATCTATATTAAATTTACTTCTAGGCAAGAATTATTTTTTTTTACTATTTTAAGATTTCAAGGCACACAGACAGGGTTGCCCCTAGTCTTTATAT
>JAUVVT010000021.1 GCA_030604505.1 bacterium
GGCAATCAACACAAGCCTGTCCCGGTGGCGTGGAAAGATTTTTGTCATGAAACAACTTCTTTCCTAAAATCTGTTTTTTAGTTAGCTCCTGCTTTGTAACTACTAAGCTTTGATCCTGGTCTTTTTGACATCCAATAATTGTAATCACAACAATCATTAGACCAAATGCAAGCAAAATAGCTAAGCGATACATATTATGTCTCTTTGATCAGTTTGTTTATAATGAAATAATAAGGTTTCTCACATCCAAATTCACTTCTCGACAGAATATCCCGCATTTTCAATCGCTGATATAACCTTTTCTTCCGGGATATTACCAATAACCTCAACCTCTTTGGTTTTCAAGTTTATATTAACATTTTCTACTCCATCTAACTTTTTTATTTCAGAATCTATTGTCCTTTTGCAGTGTTCACATTCCATATCGGGAACCTTAAATATTCTCCCCATACCCTCCACTTTTTCTCCACTCTCTTTCAAGAATGTATACAAAATTAATCCGATGAGCAATATTGATGAAGATATTTTTAACCATGACGGCAGCATTTCCATTCCGCCCGTAATTAAATTTATATCCTTTCCCAAAAGAGACCATAACCAATCAACAATAATACCAAATAATACAGCAGAAAAAACAATAGTAGCAAGGTAAATAACAAGAGATTTTTTTCCGAGTTTTCCGCCTATAAAAGATAATGTAGCTGTATTAGTAGCAGGACCCGCAATTAAAAACACAAGTCCTGCACCGGGCGTTAATCCCTTCATTATCAGTGATGCAGCAATGGGGATTGAACCGGTCGCACAAACATACATCGGAATACCGACTGCCAGCATAATAAAATACGCAAGAACTGGATTGCCGAGGTATTGTTCTATCAGCCACGATGGAACAAAATATCCGATAAATCCCCCTATAACTATCCCGATTATCAGCCATTTCCCAATATCATCTACCAAATCATAAAAAGCATATTTGAACATTTTTTTGATTTTTTCAATAAAACTATGAGTGTGTGGTGAAGACAACTCACACATTGTGCAGGAAAAATCAATATTATACTTCTTTTCTTTATCCTTCTGCGATAGATTTGTAATAAGTCCGGCAAAAACTCCCGTAAAAAGAGCAGCAACAGGCCTCATAACAGCAAACAAAGGACCAAGAAGCGAATAAGTTGCAAGAATTGAATCCACACCGGTAGTCGGGGTCGAAACAAGAAATGACATAACAGGTCCCCTGCCTGCTCCTTCCCTTTTTAAAAGTGCAGCTACAGGAATTACCCCGCAAGAACACAAAGGAAGCGGTATCCCGAATAAAGATGCTTTTAAAACAGACGTAATATCATTCCTTGAAAAGGAATTATAAATCTTCTTTGATATAGTTATATGCAATAAACCTGCAATTAAAAGCCCAAATAAAATATAAGGAGACATCTCGTTTATCAATCTCCAAATCTCGGCTAATAAATCCGTAACTACTTCAAATATTAAATTCATTATTAATTTTTTTTAATTCAACAATTTTACTTAAAAATTTCTTCTTTCTCTTCATACCACAATACCAAATCAAGATGACTCATCGGAATATCAAGCTCCCCGGCAAATCTTTTCATACACTCTTCTATCTCTAAATATTTCTTTGCTGATAAACAAATCGGAACCTCTTTTATCACTCGAAAATATTTTAAATTTCTCAGTATATGCCTGTCAAGAATAGCAAGCTCTTCACCAAAACCGATATTTCTAAGAAAATGACTTGCCTCTTTATAGCCAATTCCCTTCACATTTATGACCAGCCACTCCCTTGCATTAAAGGACTCACTGAATTTCTTAATCTTAGATTTGATAGATATACTGCCATTATTTTTAAAATGCCTCCTACATTCAACCATATATTCCGCCTTTTTATATTTAAACCGAACCCTGTCCAATTCTTTAAGGAGCCGATTTGAATTACCCTTTAATAGCAAATCCCTATTCACAATACTTTTTACAGCTTCCCAGCAAAGCTTTACATTGGACTGAGGGATTAATATACAAAAAACAAGCTCCGCAAAAATATCCTTATCTGTTCCATTTTCCCATATTTTATCAAAATCATTTACTCTCGATATTATTTTATTCCTTTTCGAAAGATAAATCCTTTTTATCTCCCCACGTGCCCTTCTCCTGTCCGTATCAGTAAATTTCTCTTTAACCATAACTTTCTTTTCAATAGAATAAGATCATTCTAATAATCTCTTTTCACCTTCGAGTTTTTGTATATCAGTAATGTCCTGTGTTACCTCCATACATCCAAGATATTCACCATCATTATTCAGAACGGGGAAATATCGGATATAAATGAACTTTTCACCCATATTAATCCGAAAATCCGCAACATCCCTCTTTCCACTTTTAAAATCCTTTAATATCTGATTGACAAGATGAACACTCTTTTGAGGATGACACTGCTGAACCTTCAGCCCAAGTGCAGCTTTTGTTCTTTTAAAAATCATTTCTTCTTTTTGATTGAAGTATCGAAGAGTATCATCCTTGTCAATAAAAGTAATCTCCATAGGTAATGTATTAAAAATTGCTTCAATCTGGTTCTTCGAGAGACTTCCTGTCTCAAATAAATATTCAGCTTTCTCATCCTGCTGGGGTTCTGACGCTTCAATCTTTTCACTGTCCACTTTTGCATCCTCAGGAGTAAAACAACAGTACCCAATCTCATTAAACTGCTGTCTCGCATCTTCCCACTCACTCTCCGTTATAACCTGTAAAGCCGTTGGGAAAAGAATGTTGTTTTCCTTTAAAAAATGATTGGAAAGCATATCATCCAGAGCCACGGCAGTATCTGACAACTGTTCTGCAAAATCCTTTGACTCTGAAGACTCCTGTTCATCAATAATCTTATAAAGATTCTTCTTTATCTCTCTTATTTTATCATGCTCCATCCACATAATTGTCGGAGGCTGAGTTACTCCGTGCTTCTGAAGATATGGAAAAATAACGTTCTCTTCACGGAGATAATGACTCTCCGAATCCATTAAATCATCCTTAATACGTTTTATTCTCCCTATATCCATTTCAGTAATATTAAAATCTGCTGCCTTTTTTATCTCCTCGGCTATACTTTTAAGTTCATTCGAAAACTTCAAGAGCATCTTATGCTCCTCCATAAGAGTATGAATCGGATGATCCTCAGGAGCCAGATCCTTTTCTTCTTCCTGTGAATCCTTTAAGAGTGCCAGATGAACTTCGCAAAGTTTATGAATATCTTCAATCGGCATACCCTCTTCCACAAGTTCTTTTTCTGCCCGTGATATCTCCTCTGTTGATACACTCTTAAGTATCTCTTTGAATTCTTCCTTTACTGATTCATCTTCACTCCCTTCATGTATTTTCCTTATGAGCTCCTTCAAATCTTTCATCTTATCTCCTTTTTTATCAAAAAATACGCTCATTGCATTACCTCCATATATATCTTAAAATAATCTTACTTTTTTAATCTCTGTTTTTTTTAAGTATTTAATAATTCTTCACACATAAACACCCACAGATTTTAAAAAGTTCCTTCCCTGCATATCAAACCGCGAAATTAAACACACAGTATATTTCCTCTAATGTTTCATCGAACTTTATTGTTGCAGTTCATTTTTAATTTTAGATAAGTTTTGAACATGCTTCTTCTCTTCTTCAATAATATTCATAATAATCTCTTTTGTTTTTTCCTTCACTAAACCCACAAGTTCATGGTAAAAAAGAATTGTATCCTTCTCAAATCCAATAGCAAGATCGATAGCTTTTATTTCATCTTCTGTATCCTTTGCAAGTTGTATAGCAAAGTTAGGGTCATCGAAAACTCGAGAATCAATTATTGCCTTAAAATACAGATCTACTTCCTCATTTGAATACGATATGGAAAATTCCTCTTTACCCATATCATCCAAAAATCCCTGGAACGTCTTCTTGTGGTTTATCTCTTCTCCACCTAAATACTCAAACAATTCTTTAATCTTTTCATCTTTTGCATCTTCCGCATAAGTGCTGTAAAATTCAAATCCCCTCTCTTCAATAATTATGGCCATTTCAAGTATTTCCTGACCCGAATGAAAAATACCCATCTTTTTCTCCTTATTTTTGGTCATTAATCAGATATTATCTAAATTTCTAAACTGAGCTATAATATAATATGTTATATCAATTTTTCAAAGAATTTTTATTACATAATATTTTAATGTAGATTTAAATATTGCTTACTTTAATGGTAAATACAATCCAAATATATCAGACAAATCATCATTAGATTTTCCTTGTTTTTAATAAAAAAATAATTTAATTTTAAAGTTAAATTTATATTAAAACTCTTCTTTCGGAGTGGAAAATGAAGATATCCGACCTTCTAAATGAAGACAGCGTTAAAGTAAATTTGAAAGGCAGCAGCAAAACAGAGATTATTAAAGAACTTGTTGATTTGATAGGACATTCCGATAGTGTCTTAAATAATAAAGAGGTCCTGAATTCCATCGTTGAAAGAGAAAAGGCAGTTAGCACAGGTATTGGAAACGGCGTAGCAATCCCGCATGGAAAATGTTCTTATGTAAAAAATTTAATCGGGTCATTTGGTACTTTAAAAGATGGAATCCCATTTGATGCAATTGATGGCAAACCGGTTTATATCATATTTATGTTAGTTACTCCGCCAGGACCAGCCTATCTGCACATAAAAGCTTTAAGTCTTGTCTCAAGAATACTGAATGATGGTGAAGCAAGAGAAAAATTCCTTAAGTGCAATACTCCAAAAGAAGTCTTTTCAGTATTTGAAAACGAAGAAAAAAAATATATCTAACAAAAATTTATAAAAAGGCTGTTTATGCCATTTTGCCCTAAATGCAAATTTGAATATGTTAAAGATATTGATGTCTGTCATGACTGCGGAGAAAAACTAATTGATGAACTCCCTGATGAAATCAAATATAGTGAAATAAAAACCAGATGGAAACCCCTTCAAAACCTCCCGGGAAGAATCTACGCAGAAATGGCTAAAGAAATCTTCGATAAAAAAGGAATCCCATCATTTATAAAATCAACATTCTTCTCTTCCGCATACGGAACCCGAGGTGTCTTCGGGGATACAACCACAATATTTGTACCCGATGATAAATTGGAAGAATGCAACGCAATTATTGAACGGATGTTTAACAATATCTAACTTTTTATCTTGATATTTAAATTTTATATCCCCAATATATTATTATAATAAAATTAATCCATTTTTTGTAAAAGACTTTTAACCTGCTGTGAAATCCATTTCAAAAAACTATTTAAAATATCTAAAAAACCTCAAACGAAAAAAGTATCGAAAATCAGAAAAAAGATTTTTGATTGAGGGAGAAAAACTCATTAAGGAAGCATTGAGTTCCGATGCCGACCTTGAATGTATAATTTGCAGCAGAGAATTTTATGAGAAGAATCCGGCAATAATAAATGTCATAAAATTTGAAAAAATTAAAATCCTTTTCATCAGTTCCCGAAATACTCCACAAATATCGGATGTAGTTACACCTCAGGGCATATTTGCTTTAGTGAAAATCAAAGAAAATGAATTTAAACCATCATCATTGAAGAAAAATTCCGAATTAATCGCATTAGACAATGTTTCAGATGCTGGTAATCTTGGCAATATCATTAGAACGGCATACTGGTTCGGAATAGATGGAATAATTGTCGGTAAAGATTCTATTGAACTATATAATCCAAAGGTTATAAGGGCTTCTATGGGTTCAATATTTCACATTCCAATCTGGTACGACATCGAGCTCAAAGAAGAATTACCAAACTTAAAAAAAGAAGGATATAAAATAATTGGAACCGACACCGGAGGAAATGACCCTATCGATAAAATAAACAAAAAAATGTCAAAGGTGATTATATTCGGAAACGAATCAAATGGAATTTCCTCGGAAATTTTAAATCTGTGTGATTACAAAATAAAAATTAAGGGCGTTAAAAGTTTCGATTCGATAAATCTGGCTGTTGCCGCAGCCATCTTTATGTGGGAAATGAAAAAACACAATTTGAAAAAAAAGTAAGCTATGTATCCTCTTGATATAAATTTAATATATTCACTAAATCATAATAGAACGGTCAACCTGTTAAGGATTGCTCTTTCCTATTACAAACATTCATTACTAAAGGATTACAGTATTAACGGATTCCCTCCGGCTATATCCATAGAACCTACAAATTTATGTAACCTACACTGTCTCCAATGTCCCACTGGGAGGGAAGAACTAAAGCGGAAAAAAGGTGAAATGGAACCTTCGCTTTTTAAAGAAATAATAGATGATTTAAAAGACCACGTCATTTATCTGCTTTTATATTTCCAGGGCGAGCCCTTTCTGAATAAAAATATAAATTCTATGATAAAATATGCTCGTGAAAATAATATTTATGTAACCGTAAATACAAACGGTCATTTCATAAAAACTGATAGTGATGCGGAAAACATAATAAATTCCCGATTAAATGCGATTATCTTTTCTGTTGACGGCGCTGCAGAAGATACTTACAAACTCTACCGCTCGGGGGGAGATTTTAGCACCGTGATTAACGGAATAAAAAGATTGACAGAAACAAAACAAAAAATCAAATCAAAATCACCAAAGGTATACCTCCAGTTCATTGTTATGAAGCACAATCAAAGTGAGATTGAACAGATTAAAAGTTTGGGAAAATCATTAAATGTTGACAGAATATTTTTGAAAAGCGCTCAAATATACGGGGAAAACGATTATAATAATCTTTCACCTTCAATTGACAAATATAAAAGATATGAAAAGCTCAACGGTAAATTGATTCTTAATAAAAAACTGAAAAACCGCTGCAAAAGAATCTTATTTACTTCAGTTATAACATGGGACGGTCAGGTTCTGCCATGCTGTTTTGATAAAGATGCAAACTTCTCGTTTGGGAATATCAAGGATAAAAATTTCTTTAAAAATATCTGGAATTCTGAAAAATCAACCGATTTCAGAAAAAGAGTATTTACCAAAAGGGATAGTGTCTCTATATGCAGAAACTGCACCGAGTAGTTTTTTTCTTGTAGATTTAATTAATATTCTTTATTTTTTAAAAGTATATTCTCTTTAAAAAATAACTAAATATGTATCTAAAAAGACTGCCTAAAAATGTCGAACTACCGGAAATGATCAAAGTAAAGCAAAAGTTCGACACCCCGTCGGTTGAAGATATTGAAGAAAGAATAAGTAACGAATTTAAAAAAACAGATATAAATAAAAAGATAAAGCCCGGAAGCAGAATTGCAGTAACCGTCGGAAGCAGGGGAATAAAAAATATAAATGAGATTCTATCCCTTATAGTTAAGGAAGTCAAATCACTGGGCGGAGAGCCCTTTATAATATCGGCAATGGGAAGTCACGGAGGAAATACAGTTAAAGGACAGAGAGAAATCCTCGAAAGCTACGGGATAACCGAATCGAAGATGGGAGCCCCCGTTATATGTGCCGTAGATGTGGTCGAAATCGGTAAAAACTCTTTCGGGATGCCTGTTTATTTTGATAAAATTGCACTCACCTCCGACGGAATTATAGCGGTAAATAGAATCAAGTCTCATACTGTCTATCACAGTTCCACTGAAAGCGGAATACTAAAGATGCTATCAATTGGGCTTGGGAGGGAAAAAGGAGCAAGCCAGATTCACGAACTCGGAGTCAGAGGTTTAAAAAATATTTTACTCGATTCTTCAAAAGTTATAATAGAAAAAACACCCGTAATTCTGGGAATCGGAATTATTGAGAATGCTCTCTTAGATATTGCTCATATTGAAGCCGTAAAACCCGCTAATATTGAAAAAAGAGAAATTGAATTATTAAAATGGGCAAAAGAGATTTCTCCAAAGTTTCTGTTTAAAGACATTGACCTTCTGGTTATAGATGAGATTGGCAAGAATATAAGCGGTTCCGGAGTGGATACAAATGTTATCGGCAGAACAATGATCTGGGGAGAAAAGGAACTGGAATACCCGAAAATAAACAGAATAGCAGCACTTGACCTCACAGAAGAATCAAATGGTAATGTGGTCGGAGTGGGATTAACTGATATAATTACAAAAAAGTTATACGAAAAGATTGACTTTGATACTTTTTATACTAATGCTTTAGCCTCTACATTTCTGGACAGAGGAAAAATACCGATTGTTGCAGAAAATGATGAAGTTGCTATAAAATGGGCACTAAAAACCTGCAGAGCTGAAGATAAGAAAAAAGCCAAGGTGGTAAAAATAAAAAATACATTAATGCTCGAAGAAATATTCATATCAAAAACAATATTTGATGAACAAAAAGAAAATAATAGAATAGAACCGATTGGCGAATCTATAAACTTTGAATTTAATGAACAAGGAATGCTGAAAACTCCTGCTTTATAACAAATTTCTTAAATAAGAAAATAATAGAATATGTATCTAAAAAGACTGCCTGAAAATATCGAACTGCCGGAAATGATCAAAGTAAAGCAAAAGTTCGACACCCCGTCGGTTGAAGATATTGAAGAAAGAATAAGTAACGAATTTAAAAAAACAAATATAAATAAAAAGATAAAGCCCGGAAGCAGAATTGCAATAACCGCCGGAAGCAGGGGAATAAAAAAGATAAATGAAATTCTATCCCTTATAGTTAAGGAAGTCAAATCATTAGGCGGAGAGCCCTTTATAATATCGGCAATGGGAAGTCACGGAGGAAATACAGTTAAAGGACAGAGAGAAATCCTTGAAAGCTACGGAATAACTGAAGCGAAGATGGGAGCCCCCGTTATATGTGCCGTGGATGTAGTCGAAATCGGTAAAAACTCTTTCGGGATGCCTGTTTATTTTGATAAAATTGCACTCACCTCCGACGGAATTATAGCAGTTAACAGAATTAAAACTCATACCGATTATACAGGTTCAATTGAAAGCGGAATACTAAAGATGTTATCAATTGGGCTTGGAAGGGAAAAAGGAGCAACCCAGATTCACGAACTCGGAGTCAGAGGTTTAAATAAGGTTCTTCCTGATTCCTCAAAAGTTATAATAGAAAAAGCACCCGTAATTCTGGGAATCGGAATCATAGAAAATGCCCTTTTGGATATTGCTCATATTGAAGCCGTAGAACCTGCCAATATTGAAAAAAGAGAAATTAAATTGTTAAAATGGGCAAAAGAGATTTCTCCAAAGTTTTTGTTTAAAAACATTGACCTCCTGATTATAGACGAGATTGGTAAGAATATAAGCGGTGTTTGTATGGATACAAAGGTTATTGGCAGAATGATGATCTGGGGTGTAAAAGAATCAGGATACCCGAAAATAAACAGAATAGCGGCACTTGACCTCACCGATGAATCACACGGAAATGTAATCGGAATAGGATTATCCGATATAATTACAAAAAAACTCTATGAAAAGATTGACTTTGACATCTATTATACCAATATTTTAGTTTCATCATTTATTGACAGAGGAAAAATACCGATTGTTGCGGAAAATGATGAAGTCGCAATAAAATGGGCGCTGAAAACCTGCTGGGCAGAAAATAAAAAAATATCTAAAGTGGTAAAAATAAAAAATACATTAATGCTCGAAGAAATATTCATATCAAAAACAATATTTGATGAACAAAAGGAAAATAATAGAATACAGCCGATTGGTGAATTTATTAACTTTGAATTTGATGAACAAGGAGCACTGAAAGCTCCTTCTTTCTATTAAAAAAACAACTTAATAAAATAAATTAGAAAGACAAAAATAATGAAAATCATAAACCTTAAAGACAAATCATTATTTGATATTGCAAGAAATATCTCATCAATACTTGGAGTGGGAAAGTCAAAAACCACAGATGATAAAAATGGATTTATAATAGAAAGAACAGACCCGGATAGAAATCTATATCATATCCTTATTATAAAAAAGTTCATCGACAGAAGAACAAAAGATATGACATTTTCGTTCGAAACAGAAGAGGGCGTATTAAATCCAAAAACTGTTAACAAATCAATGAAAATGAGAGAACTTTGCAATATTGATGTTTATTTCCCGAATGTGATGTTAGGTGAGGATAAAGAGATAAAATTTAAAATCGTAGATAACAAGGGAATTAAAAAAGAACTAATAATAAAAAAAGAAACTCTTAACACACATATCCCTCAAATTGAAATAAAAGAACCTAGAAAAAAACTTAAAAGATTCATGAAAAATGATATCATTTTTAACGAAGGATCCGAGGGAAATGAAATGTATATTATACAGAAAGGGAAAATTGGACTTTTAAAAAAAACTAAAGACGGCAGTGTAGTACTCGATATTCTCGGTAAAAATAGCTTCTTTGGCGAAATGGCACTTTTCGGAAATCCAAAAAGGTCTGCCACGGCAAAAGCATATGAAGATTCCGACCTTCTGGTTATATCAAAAGAACTCTTTGAGCATAATCTTACGAAAATTCCAAGCTGGTTTGTCACAATGTTTAAAGCACTTATCGAAAGACTAAGGAACACTGACGAAATGATTGATTCATTAAAACAAAAAATCGATAAATTAGGAGCAAAAAATACTCAATAAAATTTACGATTTGATAAATTAACCATTAGACAATAGCCATTCAATTACCTATCGCCTATTTGCTATTGGCTATCCTATATTCATAAA
>JAUVVT010000202.1 GCA_030604505.1 bacterium
ATAATATTCCAGATGTATTCCAGTTTCGTCCTGCAATTGACGGAGCGGGAGACGGTTTTTTTGTTATATGCTGGAATGATGGGCGGATAGAGGAGAATTATGGGGATATTTATGCACAGAGATATGACAGTACGGGAGCTCCGATTGACAGCAATTTTGCAGTGTATATAGGGGATGATGTCGATTTGCCTCAGGAATATCCTGATGTGGCGGTTCAGGATAATCATTCATTTGTTGTATGCTGGGAACATAATCATCTAATAGATATTTTTACAACAAGATTAGATATTTATTTGCAAATTTTTACTCCAACCGGCGGTAGGAGAGGCGGATATATACAGGTAAATGGAGAAGGATTTTATAATCCTTCTAATCCAAAAGTTAGTGTTAATGAGAATGGATTCTGTGCTGTCTGCTGGTTTGAAGGAAGAGATGTCGAAACGGCTCCCGATATATATGCCCGGCTTCTCAGTATTAGTGGCGGATTTTGGGGGAATTATTTTAAGGTGAATGCCGATAACCTTGAAGATGTAATACAGATATATCCGGATGTTTCGGTTGCTGATGATACAACTTATGTAATAAGCTGGCTGGATTTCAGGAATGGTGCAGATGACCTTAAGGTTTACTGCCAGATATTTGAAAAAACAGATACGCCTGCAAGCGAGGATATTCTTGTAAGCGACGCCAATGCCAAGGTTGTTCAATATAAACCTACTATCGGGATAAGTGAAAATGGCAACATTGTTTTTTGCTGGGAGGATGAGCGTTCTGGGGATAATGACATATTTATGCGAAGGTTCGTGAATAATAATGCAGCGGGAGAAAGTTCAAAAATTAATGATGATACCGGTGCTAATCAGTCTAATCCAAGAATTTCAGTTTCATCTGAAGGGGATTTTGTAATTTCGTGGGATGACCGCAGGAATGGTGAAAGTGACATAGATGTTTATCTGCAAAGGTACAATTCTTCTATTGAGACTATTGGAGAGAATATAATGGCAAATGATGATAATACCGGGCTTTTTCAAACATATTCATCGGTTTCGTTTTTAAATGATACAAATTTTGTTGTCGGCTGGGAGGACCGTAGAAATGGTTTTGTAAATCCTGACATATATTATCAGATGTTTAAAATTACCGGCGGAACAATTGGACAGAATGTTAAGGTTAATGATGACCAAATCGTTGCATATCAGATGAATCCTGACGTAAAATCATTTTCTGACGGTTCATTTATAATGTGCTGGAGTGACGACAGGAATGGGGAAAATGATGATGATATTTATGCTCAGCGATTTAGTTCTTCCGGTGCACCAATCGAGACAAATTTGCGTGTTAATGGTGATGATAGTCAGTTGTTTCAATTTTTCCCAACTGTTGGTGTTTCTTCAAACGGCTATTATGGATTCTGCTGGCAGGATTTAAGGGACTATTTCTTTAACATATATGCACAAATATATGATAGTTTGTATACTGAAGTGGGTGAAAATTTTAAAGTGAACGAAGACGTGTTCGCTGCGCAGTCATTTCCTGATATAGACTTCGCCTCAAACGGCAATTATGTTATATGCTGGGCAGACCGGAGGAATGGGGATGATGATTCTGATATTTATGCACAAATGTATTCTGCAGATGGTAATAAGATAGGAGATAATTTCAGGGTAAATGACGACCAGCCCGGGGCATCACAGGCTAATCCGAGTATCAGCGCTGCTGATGACGGTATGTTTGTTATTTGCTGGGAAGATGAAAGAAATGGAACCTATAATTCTGATAGATCTGCGCAGTGTTATGACAGTGAGGGTAATACAATCGGCTGGAATATAAAAGTGAACAGTGACCAAACATTGAAGGTTCAGGTTGAATCCGATGTGGCTGTGGATAAAAATAAAAATATATATTTTGTCTGGAAAGACAGCAGAAATCAGGGCAGCGGGTATGATATTTTTGCAAAGGTAATTTCCTGGGATGTCTTTACAAGTATATCGGATGATAAAATTTCGGAAGATATGCCTGAGAAGTATATGTTATATCAAAATTATCCGAATCCTTTCAATCCTACAACAAATATAAAATATAGTATCCCAAAAGAAGAAAATGTTATAATAAAGATTTATAGCATAAATGGGATTCTTGTAAAAACTCTCTTAAATAAAAAACAGCCGACTGGATTTTATACTGTAAGTTGGGACGGGACGAATGATTTTGGGATTACTGTTTCAAGCGGGGTGTATTTTGTTAATATGAGAGCCGGGATTCATACTATATCAAAAAAGATGGTCTTTTTGCGATAGTAATTAATTTTCTGTGGATTGGAATTATTAATTAAGTTATTCTTTTTTCACTTGCTTTTTATACAAAAAATTATAATTTTTTTTGTTACTTATTGAATTTAAAACAAATTCGATTCTGTATTTAACCTAAAATTTTAATCCGTTCTATTTGTACTGAACCCTTATATTAAGTTGTCAGCTGTTAGCTGACGGCTAATAGCCAATAGATGATAACCACAACTTATGAATAATTCAGATTAAATAAAATAATCGATAATATTTATAAGATTACTTAAGAATTAAAGAGGAGTTAGATATGATTTCGGAACAAGAATTAAGCAGGTTGAAGGATATTGCCAAAGATGTAAGGATTAATATAATAAAAATGCTTACCGAGGCCGAATCCGGTCATCCGGGTGGTGCCCTTTCTGCGACTGATATTTTGACAGTGCTCTATTTTCATAAAATGAAACATAATCCCAAAAATCCGAAGTGGGAAGACAGGGACAGATTTGTTCTGTCAAAAGGTCATGGTGTTCCTGCACAATATGCCGTTCTTGCAAAGTGCGGCTATTTACCCGAAGAGGAATTGATGAGTCTTCGAAAGATTGACAGCCGTCTGCAGGGTCATCCCGACAGGATGAAACTGCCCGGTATAGAGGCATCTACCGGTTCGCTCGGTCAGGGACTTTCAATTGCTATCGGTATGGCTATTGCCGGAAAACTGGATAAGAAGAACTATCACGTTTATTGTATGATAGGTGACGGGGAGTCGCAGGCGGGGCAGATTTGGGAAGCCGGTATGAGTGGGGCAAAATATAAACTTGATAATCTCACTGCAATTTTGGATTATAATAAGATACAACTTGATGACCGCGTGCCGGTAATTATGGATATTGAACCGATTAAAGATAAATGGCTGGGATTTGGCTGGAATGTTTTGGAAATAGACGGTCATGATATTCAGCAGATTATATATGCTCTTGACGAAGCCGAAAAAGCTAAAGAAAAACCTTCGATTATTATTGCTAATACTGTGAAAGGTAAAGGTGTATCTTTTATGGAAGATGATGTTGCCTGGCACGGTAAAGCTCCGTCAGCAGAACAGGCAGAACAAGCAATAAAGGAGTTGGAGAATATGTAGATGCAGTAATGATTTAAAAAAAGGCACAGAGGCACAAAGGGAATAGGCAATATCCAAGAGGGAATGGAGAATAGGGACAAAGGGATTTACGAATTGCGATTTTAGATTTAAGAATTTAAAAAAAGGGATAAAGTAAGAGAGTGGTAGAGAGGAAATATAATATAAGAATAAACGTTATCAATTTTGCAGACTAATAAATATAAAGGAGATAGAAGATGGCTAAAGCAACCAGAGCATCATTTGGTAAAGCGGTAGTTGAATTAGGAGAAAAAAATCCGAATATAGTAGTGATAGATGCGGATTTAAGCAAATCTACGATGACAGGAGAATTTGCTGAAAAGTTTCCCGAGAGATATTTTAATGTTGGAATAGCAGAAGGGAATCTTGTAGGAGTTGGTGCAGGAATGGCTCTTTGTGGAAAGATTCCGTTTATAACAAGTTTTTCATGTTTTGTAGTTGGTAGATTTGAACAGATTCGTATGTCAATAGCTTATACTGGAGCAAATGTAAAGATTATAGGAACGCACGTTGGTATTGGGATTGGAGAAGATGGATACAGCCAAATGGCTCTTGAAGATGTATCGATGCTCCGTGCCCTTCCTAATATTGTAATTATCCAGCCGGCTGATGATATTGAGGCACAGAAGGCGGTTCATTTCGCTGCAGGTTATGAGGGTCCCTGCTTTTTAAGGTTAACCCGTCAGAAACTCGAAGATATTAATCCTCCTGATTATGAATTTGAGTTCGGTAAGGGTGTGGTGTTGAAAGAAGGTAATGATATTACAGCTATTGCTTCAGGAGGGGTTGTTTATAATACCTTAACTGCAGCAAACGAGCTGGAAAAGGAAGGAATCAGTGTTGATGTTATAAATATTCATACTATAAAACCAATTGACGAAGAATTGATAATATCCAGTGCGGAAAAGACAGGCAAAGTTGTTACAATTGAAGACCATTCGGTTAACGGCGGTCTTGGAGGAGCTGTCTGTGAGGTGCTGAGTGAGAAATTACCTGCTATTGTGAAAAGACTTGGTATGAGAGATTTCGGTGAATCCGGGAGTGCGGAAGATTTATATCAAAAATATGGGCTTTCTTCTGAGGGCATCAAAAAGGCAATAAAAGATTTATAACTGAACTTTATAAGATTTTTTAGAGTAGTTTTATTTAATAAAAATAACAGGAATTTTTTATAGACGATTTATGAATTGTTTATAAAGATTATGTTGTTTGCCAAATGCTTAATCGGTAAATTTCTATAACGTTAACACATTTTTCCAGGGTATTCAATACATAATTGTTAGTCCTATTTTTTATTTTAAAAAAATTTTATATAATCACAAAATTACAAAAAGGAACTAACTTTTTCTCTTCCTGTTTAAAAATTAATAAAAACTTGGAGGTATTATGGGATTGAATATAGCCCAAAAAATAATAGAATCTCACCTGATATCGGGTGAGATGAAAGCGGGAGAAGAGATAGGTATAAAGATTGACCAGACTTTGACGCAGGATGCTACTGGTACTGTGGCATATCTTCAATTTGAAGCGCTCGGAATTGATAAGGTTAAAACCGAGCTTTCAGTAAGTTATGTTGACCATA
>JAUVVT010000382.1 GCA_030604505.1 bacterium
CGAAAATCCTGAACATGTTTCAGGATCGGAATGACAGTGCACCAAGTTTAAATTAATTTTCACTTGAATATACTAATAAAATCCTGAAATATATAGAAATTTCCAAAATTTGCCAAAGTCTTGTTAGTGTTACATAAAAATTACCATCATGTCTTTGCGAGCGACCGAAGGGAGCGTGGCAATCTCGTGTCCATCTTAATAATATATTTTAATATCGCAATTTTCGGGCAGTTATGTGTTCAGTTTTTTATCAGGGTGATGAAATCAGTTTTGTAAAATCTTGTTTATAATTTAATAGTTTTATTCTGGACTGCTGCTTGATGAGCAAGAAGCCCCACACGTGTCATTTCAAACGGTTCTTCGGGGGTTAAAATATGTTCCCCTTCTCCCCTTAGTTCTGCAATGAAATCGGCGAAAAATGATTTCCCTTCCGGAAGGGGAACGTTATATGGTTTTTCAGAAGAAGTTATGAGTTCAACTCTTGCTCCCAGGTCTTTTGTTTCAATAACTCCCTCAGAACCGCTTATACGGAGTCTGTCATCTCCGTGGGTTGGTGCTGTTTCGGGGCGCAAATAATCTATGTTTATCATTGCTGTTCCCCCGTTACTCATCCTGAGCAAAATGCCGGCATAATCTTCAAATCCCTGATAATCCGGATGGTCTTTATTTCCCTGGAATGCTAATACTTCAGTGAAATTTAAATTAGTTGTGTAGTGAATATAATCTATACAATGTATCCCCACCCATGGTATTGTCCCGCCGTATGTTTCGCTTACCTTGTAGAATTCGGGACGGCTTTTACCGAATTTATAGGATTTTTGAGCTGTTGCAAGGATGGGTTCTCCGATTTTACCTTCTTTAACGGCTTTATATATAGCCTGATACGGCGGAGCGAGACGCATACCCAAAAGAGCTGTCAACCGAACCTTATTTTTAATCACAGCGTCCAGCAATGCATTAAAATCTTTCATATTCGTGGCTACAGGTTTCTCTGTTATTATATGGATTTTTTTCTTTGCCACAGCAATGGATGCAGTCGCATTTTGATAATATGGGAGACAAACACCGACAACATCAAGCTCTTCTTTTTCCAGCATCTCTTCATATTCATCATAACGTCTTATACCTTCTGCATTTCTCAATTTGCGATTATTATGATTTGAATAAGCAGCAAGTTTGGTACCTCTTACTTTTGGCAAATCGTTCAGTATCGTCCCTGTATGACCGACAGTTCCAATCATACCGACTTTAATAATATCATTTGGGCTGAATGTTTTGAATCTGTAACTGAAGTAAGAAGACCGTATTGGACCACTCTCTGCATTTTCAGATTCGTTAAATAACGCTAATGTTCCTAAACTTGCTACTCCGAAGTTTTTCAGAAAATTTCTCCGATTTAGATTGCCTCCTCTGTTTAACTCACCCATTTATTCCTCCTGTTTTCTTTATTGAACTTATTTATTGTCTATCCGTAAATCGTCCTTCGCAGATATCAAAGCGGTTTTTTTTCGTTTGATTATTCCATTTTTCGTATTCGAACTTCTGTGTCCTTGAAATCTTTCAGCAAATCTAACAGTTTTGATGTATCGGTACTGCCGAAATGATATGGATAAAGGATTTTTGGTTTGAATGATTTTACAGCATCCGCCACCATTTCAGGGTTCATAGTATACGGCAGGTTCATCGGTAAAAATGCAATATCTATATCTTTGAGTTTCTTCATCTCCGGAGTGTTTTCAGTGTCACCTGCAACATAAACTCTTTTATCGCCAAAAGTAATTATATAACCGTTGCCAATGCTTTTTGGATGAAAAGGATTCCCTTCACTCCGCATGTGGACAATATTATACGCGGGCACAGCCTCGAGCTTTAAATCATAGACATTTTTTACATCGCCATTCTTCATAACAATACCGCCCTGTATATTCTTTGCGCAGGTTTCAGTCAAGACAGTTTTTGTCTTCTTCGTTCGTAAAGTTTCTACTGCTTTCGTGTCAAGGTGGTCACCGTGTTCGTGCGTTATAATTATTATATCTGCTTTGGGCATTTCACTGTAATCGGCATAGCGGCTGACCGGGTCCACATGAATAACCTTCCCGCTGTATCTAAACATCAATGTACCGTGTCCGATAAATGTGATTTCCAGTTCACCTGATGCTGTTTTAATTTTGTCTGTTTCAAATTTATTTTGGGAAAAAGTGTTCATGGCAAAACCTATTATTAAAATATTAATCAGAACAAATAGTCTGTACATATAAAAACCTCCAATATTATTTGTTAAATATTTTAGTTTCAACTTTAGTCAATTTTTTTGTTAATGTTAAAATTATATATAATTTTTTTAGAATACAAGTTTTTTTTATTAAAAAATCCGCCAAGACGGGAGCATAATATTTTTAGATTAAACTTATTTCAAAAAGCAATATTATTTCATAGTTATAAAGGTTATAAAGGAGTATTTTAATGGGAAATATAATATTGGCGATAAATTCTTAAAAAAGAATATTTTAATATAAATTGATAAAAATTAGTAATCTTATTATTTATATTTGCTTGACTTTAAAATAAAAACTGATTAAATTATTGTGACAATAAATTAAGGGGTCGTGGTGCAGCTTGGTTAGCACATCGGCCTGTCAAGCCGAAGGTCGCGGGTTCGAGTCCCGTCGGCCCCGCTAAGCATAAAAAAACCAAGTCATTATATTGGCTTGGTTTTTTATTTTTTATGATAGATTAACTTGAAATCTAAAATCCTATTAAAAGTAATATTTTAGGAAAACAATTTTGTGAATTTCATATTTTTTTTAACAAGGATATCTCCCAATAAGCACTGAACTCTGAAGTGCTTTCTTTAAGCTATTTTTGTTAAAATAAAGTATTAATAATAGTTTTTATTTTTTTATTGACATAAAACAAATAATAATATATATTACAAAAAAATACGGGGGCTGTAAAAATATAGATTCTCTTCTTAAATTTCTTTTCTAAAGCACTTATAATAAAATAGCGATCCGCTCGTTTATTTAATAATTTTCTTGACTTCTTCGGAATCTGAAAAATATCTGAAAATTGAAAATAACCAGAAAACATCACCCTAATTAAAACCAACTTCTGAGCATAGACAATATAAATCAAAATAGTTTAGAGAGGGTAAGATGACACGAAGAGATATTTTACGTTTGC
>JAUVVT010000247.1 GCA_030604505.1 bacterium
AATTTTTCAAATATGTTATTATAAATACTTTGTGGATACGAAAAAATCAGACCTTCGAAGCAAAATTAACCTAAGTTTAATAATAACAGCCATCCTTAAAAGTCCCGAAATTTTATCCACACGAAAGAAGTCACCATACAAAAATGTTACAAATCTGGCAGGTGCAAAAATAAAAAACCCGATTTGCAAGCAATTATTCTAATAATACTTACAATCGGGTAATTTTCGTGGAGGCGGCGGGAATTGAATTCGCAAAGCAAATTTCAGTTAAGTCCAATAATAACAATTATCTTCAAGATTTTCAATAATTTATCAAACCGACAGGAACCTCCAGGAACAGCCACCCAAAATGTCACTCATCGAAGATGCATTAAATCTGGCACAGTAAAAAAATAATTTTTTTAATGAAATTGATTTAATTATTAAAAAGTAATTTTTAATGGAAAATGTGACTATTAAAATTTGTTGAAAGACTTGGATGTATTGATAGTAGCGTATTCTATCGAATATTGGTAACTGGTAAGAAAAAATAAATAATTATTGTATTTATAATATCCGGTTTACTAAAGACGCTTTTTTGCAAAAGCTCGACCTGAAGGACTTTTAAGATATGCTTCAAAATCTAATGCTTTTCGGCGTTCTGTAAATGCGACAGCAGTTTTGATACGCCATGGTTTGTATTTGGATGTGTGCGAAACTTGCCCTAAATTGTGTGAATGCAGGCGTGAATCAAGGTTTTCAGTGAAACCAGTATAATAATGTTCCGGTCTCTTTTCTGATTGCAAAATATAAACGTAATAATATTTCATTATTAGCATGCCGAGCCGTAGCTTCGAAAATAAATCTTTATTTTTCCCGCCTTCGCTCATAAGCTTCGGCGCGGCAGCCTTCCCTTCTCAATATATTACGAAGCGAAGGCTGGTGGAGGCGGCGGGAATCGAACCCGCGTCCGAGAAGAAATCTCTGAAAACATCTACATACTTAGTCTGTCTTTTATTTATTCTCCGCATCTATCTCCGACAAACAGGATATAGAATAGGATATCCCGAAAAATTCAACCTACTGTCACGAGAAAACAGCAAGCTGTCTTATCAAAGTCGACGCTTCATAAAGCCCCGATAAGAAAGAGCAATAAGAAGCGGGCTGTCTAATTAATTAGGCAGCCATGGCAAACGTATAATCGTCTGCAATTAAGTTTGTTTCAGCAATTTTAACCGGGCTCGCTGACTCCCGGGTATGCCGTTCTCAGTTCATTGTTCCCGTCGAAACCTATCGCCCCCATAGTTTCTTTACGCATTATATTATACAAATAACAGCAGGTTTTGTTCCACAAATAAAAATTTGTAATCGGCTGACTTTGTGTTTGGCATTACTTCCCATTCGCAAGCCAGCCCGCAAGTATAGTCGAAAATTTCTCCGGCTCATTATTGGAATATTTTACCAGTTTTTCGAGCATTTCATTTCTTCGCTTTGCCTCGCGGGATATTTCTTCCTCTATTGATTCTGCTTCAAGGTCTATAGCTGCTCTGGGTCTCGGACGAGGCACTATTTTCTCAAGAACCCTGAAAATCGTTCTCAGGTAAAAATAGCTAAAAAGAGCCAATAAAAATATCATATAAATTAACATAATAATAGCCAATAGCCAACAGGCAATAGATAAAAGTTAATTTATCAAATCGTAAATCTAAAATAGTAAATAATAATTTATCTCTACATTAATATATTAAAAATTAGAACAAATGTTATAAAATGTCAAGACAAAAAAGAAATATATGGCAGATCCATTTAATTTTCTTGATTTTCTTTAATACAATTAATACATTTAAAATAATTTTCCTTGATGGATTTGTTTTTTAACAATCTATAAAAATTTCACTTAAAAGGTTTTTATATGAAATTTCCCCGGATAAAGCTCCATAATCAGATTTTAATAGGATTGATACTTGGTCTGATTTGCGGACTTATATTTGGCAAAAATATTGTCTGGGTCAAACCGTTAGGTACGGCATTCATCCGTCTGATTACGATGGTTGTTGTTCCTCTTGTTTTTGCATCGCTTCTGGTAGGGACCGCAAGTCTCGGGGATGTAAAAAAACTTGGAAGGATTGGAGGTAAAACCCTTTTATTCTTTGCTGTAACTACAATTATTGCCGCATCTATCGGTCTTGTTCTTGTTAATGTTGTAGAGCCGGGCAGTAATATTTCTCCGGAAACGAAAGCTCTATTAATGGAAAGTTTTAAAGATCAGGCGGCAGTGAAAGCCGAACATATCCAGAAGGCTCCATCTGTTTTAGAAATATTTTTAAACATTATCCCTTCGAACCCGTTTGCATCGTTTTCAGAAACAAATATACTCCAAATCATATTCTTTGCAATTTTCTTCGGAATTACTCTTACACTTATACCGAACGATAAAGCCGGTGTTATTTTAAAATTCTTCGAAGGCTTAAATGACGTAATGATAAAGATGGTATTAATCATAATGAAAACCGCTCCAATAGGAGTTTTTGCACTAATAGCTTCTTTAATCGGTGAATTTGGAAAGGGTATAATTCTTTCGCTGTTTTCATTTCTTATGGTTGTGATTGTCGGGTGTATTATACATCTTCTTACTGTTTATCCCCTATCGTTAAAGATTTTAACCAGTTTCAGCATTTCAAAGTTTTTCAGCGGTATAAGACCCGCACAATACATAGCATTTTCTTCTTCGTCATCTTCAGCCACACTTCCGGTAAATATGCAGGTTTGTGAGAATGACCTTGGCATATCCCCGCAAATATGCAGTTTTGTTCTGCCTTTAGGAGCAACGGTAAATATGAATGGGAGTGCGCTCTATCAGGGAGTTTCTGCAGTTTTTATTGCAACTGTACTGGGTATCGACCTCAGTATCACCCAGCAGATTTCAATCGTATTTATAGCAACACTCAGTGCAGTCGGAACTGCAGGTGTTCCCGCTGCATCTATAATTATGCTTGCTGTGGTCTTGAGCGCCGTTAACATCCCTCTGGACATGATTGCACTGGTTCTTGGAGTAGACCGAATTGTAGATATGTTCAGAACAACTGTCAATATTACCGGAGACGCATGCTGTGCCGTATATATTGCATCATCTGAAGGTGAATTGAGAGAAGTAAAAAATAATAATCAGTAATATAATATTAATAAACACAAAATCATGGATGTTATAGTTTTTTCTTTTACAGGATTGTGTGTTCTTCTCTTATTGGGCAAATATATAAGAGTCAAAGTTAAATTGTTTCAGAAATTTTTTATACCATCTTCTGTTATTGGCGGACTTTTGGGTTTGTTAATAGTTCAGATTCTTTTATCATTAAATATATTTCCTGCCGTAAATGATATTATTCCAATATGGAGAACCTCCCCGGGCTTTCTGATAAATATAGTATTTGCAACATTATTTCTCGGCAAAAAAATACCTAACTTAAAGACGATATGGAATCTTGGGGGAGTACAGTTATTTTACGGTCAGACTGTAGCCTGGGGACAGTATGTAGTGGGGCTCGGGCTTGTTTTGATTTTACTTGGTCCTGTTTTTAACGTTAATCCTATGTTTGGAGCACTGATTAATATAGGTTTTGAGGGGGGGCATGGAACTGCTGCCGGACTGATTGAAACATTTAAATCCCTGCATTGGGAAAGAGGAATGTCCCTTGCGCTCGGTTCTGCTACGTTTGGTATATTTACCGGAGTAGTAATTGGGACAATTCTTATCAATATTGCCTGTAGAAAAGGGCAGACAGAAATATTAAAAAAACCTGAAAATATTCCTAAAGATTTTTTAATGGGGATTCCTGAAAAAGATAAAAGGAATAATGCAGGAATGCTGACAACTTCAATGGATTCTATTGAACCCCTCGCTTACCATGCCAGTTTTATAGGTATTGCAATTTTAATCGGATATTTTATTTGGAAATTACTGATTATATTTGAATCAATATTTCTCACTCCTTTGGGTCTGCCTGTGATTATGGTTAGTTTTCCATTATTCCCCCTGTCGATGATAGGAGGTGTATTAATACAGTTATTTATGAACAAATTTGACAAGAAGGAAACTATTGACCATAAACTGATGATGAGGATTCACGGGCTCTCCCTTGATTTCCTGATAGTTGCTGCGCTGTCTACTATTTCTATACAGGCAATCTGGTCGGAAATAATACCCTTTTCTATTTTAATGCTTATGGGAATGGGCTGGAACGTTTTTTGTGTTATAGTTATAGCACCGAAGATATTCTCTAATGCAAGATTTGAAAGAAGCATTGCAGAATTCGGTCAGTCCTGTGGGGTTACAGCCACAGGTCTTCTTTTGCTGCGGATTGTTGACCCCGATGCCGAAACTCCCGCCCTTGAGGCATTTGGTTATAAACAACTGCTCCATGAACCTATTATGGGAGGAGGATTGTGGACAGGTGCTGTTTTGCCTCTAATCTTTAATTATGGACCTTTTGCAATTTTCCTCTTTACTCTGTCGATGTTAGTTCTAATATTTATATTATACAGATTTTTGTTCTA
>JAUVVT010000163.1 GCA_030604505.1 bacterium
CGTCAAGTGTGGCATCCTTCCCTACCATTATTGAAGTGCACATTTCCATTTGTTTGTAAGCTGCTGTTGGCGGTGAGGATACTGAAACGTTGCTGAGTACAGTTATTGAGAGCAATAATACAAATGCAAATAAATTCAGATTTAGACTCTTACATTTTTTATACATTCGCTTTCTCCTTTTGTTTGAAAGTATAAAAGTATATTGCCTCATTTTAATCGGCTATTCACTCATTCATCGGTTATTGTCGTTCATCAGTTTATAAAGGCAGATTACTACTCCGCTGATTTGATGATTTCTCTCAGCTCATTTTTTAACTGTTCTTCAAGCGGTTCAGGGGTGTGGTTTTCCAGTATATATTTTACCCTTTCATTCGCCCTTGTTCCTAAATCTTTATTGCATTCTTTTTCCCATTTATCATATGGAAGCCTTGATATCAAATCCGGAAACCAATTTTTTTTGAAATGTTTCAGTGTGTGGTCACTTGATAAGTATTCTCCACCAGGACCTACTTTATCTATTAAATCAAGCGCCAAAGTATCTTCATTTATATCGAATCCCCGTGTTATGTGTCTCACCATCGAAATAACTTCATTGGATACAATCAGTTGTTCAAAAGATGTGGTTAAACCGTTGTTGATATATCCAACATCATGAACAAGATTTCCTCCGTTGAGAGAAGATAGTAAAATCCATAATGCCCCTTCTAAAGATGCCTGTTGGTCATATATATTTGAATCGGAACATCCTGCGAAGCTGAACATTGGAAGCCTGTAATACCTTGCCATATCAGTAAGTGCAGATGTTGCCAGCATAAACTCTGGAGCAGCGTAACTCATTAGGGAAGTAGACATATCAATAGGCAAAACAGCTCCGCCATAAATAAAAGGAAATCCCTCATTAATGAGATTAGCAAGAACACAGCCGGCAAGCATCTCGGCATTCCCCTGAATTATACCTCCGGCAATTGTAACCGGTCCTGTTCCCCCTGTAATCACGCCAGGAGTAAAAACAACCGGAAGAGACTTTTCTGCCATATACATAAGTTTTTGAGTGGCTTCTTCTGCCAACTGCAAAGGAGATATCGGTTCAGTATAAAGTGCAATGAAAGGATTGTTCTTAAGTTTTTCTTCACTACCAGCTACAACTTCAGCCATCTTTATAATGGTTTTTAAATTTTCGAGACTCCAAGAAGTAAAAACTATAGGTTTTTCTGTATAGTTGACCATTGCTTCAAAATGATAAATATCTGATAGTTTGGGGGTAACATCGCTTGCAATTCCAGAGCACATAACAAAACTGATCTCAGCAAGATAGTCCACAACTTTTGAGACATTCTCTATATCCTTTAGTTCAGATAACCTTCTCTTTTTTGTATATGGATCAACTACATAAGGAGTATCAGACCCAGTTCCAAAATAGGTATTATTTTCTTCAAGGTGCATTGCAGGATTACCATTTCTGTCACACATACTGATTCTTGGAGGGCTGCTTTTTATGGCCCATTCTACAAGATTTGCAGGGATTCTAACCCTCCCTCCTTCAACATAACAGCCACCTTTTTTAAATATTTCAATTGCTTTCGGCTCTTTTACTGCGATACCGGTCCTTCTCAAAATCTCAAGAGTAAAAAGATGAATCGATTCAAGCTTATCTTTCGACAATATATTAAGCCTTGGAATATTAAGTCTGTATTTATCCTTCATTTTTTTCCTCCTGTTGGAACATAAAATTTTGTTAAAAATTTTTAGGTAATACTACAGTTATTATATTGTTCATAAATAATTTAATATAGAGTTTATAGTTTTCATCCGAATTAGGCTGTCAATCTTTTACTTTGAAAAAAGCGTGAGCACTATTATACAATTTTTCCTCTTCTTTTTAAAGCGGTTCTTAGGGAAACTTATATGAATTAAACACAAATACTGAAATGAAAATTAAAAGCATTAAATTGTTGTTAACTCAAAAGATTATAGGGGATATTTGAATGTCCTACAATAAAATACAAAGATGATTCGGATTTTTCAAGCATAATATTAAAAATGCTTAAATTTATGGTAAAGATTTTAATATTACGGATTGTCAGATTTAAAATATAAATATCCCATTAGTTTTTTGTTTATAATAGATAATATGTGAACTTCATACTTCACAATTTTTGATGGAGAATTCTTATTATCAATTATTCTTCTGACGGTATGGTTCCTGTGTAGTAGATGGTTTAGGGGTTGCAGCAGTTATGGATTCAATTCCTGCAATCTTATGAATTGAGCGAATTGCCGATTCAAATTCTCTCCTTCTTACCTTAACAGGATGAGTTATGAGTTCCGGCACATTATAGGTTTTGAGGAATGAGTCATAGAATGTGGGGTCTTTCTGTGGAAGAAGTATCGGTTTACTTGCCTCTCCATTTTTGTTGATATAACTAAAATACAGTCTTGCAAATACATCAGTAAGTCTTTTGCTGCTGAAAACAATCCAGCGGCTGTTGCTTGACCATGAATGCCAGGAGTCACATTTATCACTATTAATCGCAAGCCGGTTGTACTTTCCTGTTTTCTGGTCCATTATGTGAAGGTCATTGCTTGGTTGATAGATTGGAAAACAGCCATAATCAGCCATGCAAAAAAGAATAAAACGTCCATCGGGAGAAATCCTTGGCTGAGTAATGCTCAATCCGGTTTCATTTGACGAAAGAACAATTTCCAATTCTCCCCAAGTATCACTATCCTGGTCGTAACTGATTCGCATCAAGTCATATCGAATTCTCTTATATCCAACGGGTGGGACTTCACTTTTGTTAGACCATTTTATTGGTGCGCTGCAGAAATAAAGATACCGTCCGTCTGGTGACCATGTCGGATATGTTTCCATACGGTCTCGTTTAGAGAGATTCTGCGGGGTCATTATGATATTCGAATCTAAAGAGTATATCCCAACTGCGGAATCGAGGTCAACTACATCACGAATCTCTGAACCGGCACTGTGAAAAAATTGGTTTACATTATTAACTGAAAATGCTATTAAGCGCCCGCTCGGATGCCAGGAGGAATATGCCATCGAGGCTGAACCAAAAGGAGTTCTCGAACTTATATTGGTTACAATACCATTTCTTACCATAAGCATTGTAGGTCCAAGAGAACTCCGCGTGTGTATGAACATATTGTCAGGACTGTTTTTTAAAAAGGCGTGACAGTTGACACAACCACCATTAATAGATTTGTTGCTTAATACCACAGATTCATCATAGTTTTGAAGATTCCGCTGATAAATACTTATATTTCGCCAGTATTTGTAGAGTGGATTTATTAACCTGTATACAAGGTATCCATCGATCCTTGCATCTGCAATTAAATTTATAATTGTATTAAATCGCTGCCATTCATCATTCATCCCCTTTACATAAATATCTAAATACAGATTCTCACCGTGGTTATTTTCAAGCAGCTTTTTCCATGAATCCATAGGAATAATAATCTGCGGAGTTTTTGAAAAAAATTCTATGCCTTTACCATTACTTGAATGCATTTTTACATGATAATGTGTACCAGGCTCTTCAATCAGGAAGTTCAGAGGAGCAATGTTCGGAGGAATAACAGTCTCTGTGTAATCAGGTCGAATGTCGGGAAGGCGTTGAACGATGGTATATTTTTCAATAACTTCAGTATTATAGCGTTTTACGTAATAAACTGCAGTGACTAAAAACACCGATAGTATAAATAAAAAAAATAGGTTCATGTGACGTTTATTCATTTTGCTTCCCTCGAGACTAAAAACAAATAAATATAAGAAAAATAACTATCACCAAATTCTTTTGCAACCACAGCTAAACCTGCATTTCTATTGTTATTATAACGATCCACAATATCGCAAAATCTCTGAAACTTTTTAACAGTATTCTTATTGATTTTCCTTCCATGTAGGTCAACTCTTCTGCCGGTGATATCCATATAAATAAGAACAGCTTCTTCATAATGACGCGGAATATCTTGATAGTCAAAATCGTTAAGTCGATGAATGTTCTGAACAATTTTGTCAAGCTGGTATGATAAAAGGTAATAAGCCATCATATACTCGAATGCCATGCGATTCCGCTTATTATACTGGAGGGATTGCAATATTATACCAAGATCGAGATTTTTATCGTAATCCATAACTAACATCACTGAGCGTATGTGCTGGACTTGTTTGTCGGTTGACATAAAAGGATCTTCATCTAAATATCGCAGATAACGTTCTGCCCAATTACAAAAAACCAAATCTTTACTCAGTGCATTTAGAAAAACTTTTGCCGTTTCAGGTTTTCGTTTGACAATGTTTATAAGAAATAACTGCTGTAGAATTGCAGGATATTCACCAATTATTTCCATTGCCTCATATGCGGCATGCTCTGCGTGATTAATAAATCCAAGCCGGAAAAAGGTATCGCTGATTCTTGGCAAATCTGCAAATAAGAAGGTAGCTTCAGAAGACGGGCTAAAGAAGCTGAGAGTAAGCAGTGCCCTGACATCTTGTGGATAAGAAAACATATCGTAGGGAAGACGACTGGTGTAATAAAGTGCCTTATTGACGTCATGAGTAACTAAAAGATTATAACTTTCATCTGGAAGGCGTTGTGCTTCTTTAAGAACATGATTCCACATCTCTTGAGAGGAAAAGTAATTTATTCGAAGCTTTATGTTTTCATTCTTATTAAATGAGAAGAAAACAACACCAGCAGCAGCAAATAAAAGAAACAGTGATTCATATAGAAATTTTAATTTACTTATTTTAGAATAATTAGGAAAATTTGTTCCGAATGAGGTTCTGTCTGCTTCATACCTTAAAGGTATTTTTGAGCTTTTGCGTCGGCTCTGTTTTCTTACAAGCAGTCGCCAAAGCCGGAGCCAGAATGCAGAGAGTAGAAAGAAAATGTAAAGAACCCAGATAATATTAGATTCTCTTAAATAACTTTCCGGATGGATCGGCAAAACGCGTGTATAGGCATCGGTTATACTGATTTCAAAGACGTACATATAGGCAGTGTATGGAATTAACAATGCTAAAAAAATATAAAAAAGACAAATTAAATAGTTTCGCTTAATCAGGAATTCGAAAATACCACACAGCAAAGCATAAAGGAGATAAATCCCTCCGGCAATATAATAAAGAATAAAAGAAGAAATTAAAAAGATAGTTATTCTGAAAATTATCCTGCGATGGGCTATTAATAAGTAAATCCACAAAAAAAACAGCGAAACTAATAATCCCAGCATAGCATCAAGGCAGTGGAAATATCGGTTATACTCAATTAGTAAGAATATTGCAGGAACATAAATTATAGAACGAAAACGAGTACCACCAAAACTTGTAATGAACTTCCCTGTCACAAGGGAAATGAGCACAATGACAATAGTGATAATAAAAGAACCAAAATAATGAAAATAATAAAACTGGGAGAGAAACGCAGAAATATACTCTATCAATCCGCCCGGATATACCAGAAATCCTTTGAAAAACTCCACTCCTCGAAAGAAGATAGGAAAGGGAATTATACCATGTCCATGATAGATAAGCCGGGGATCAATATGAGACAAGACATATAAATAAAATAAGATAAAAAAAATAAAAAAACGAATCATTGGCATGGAGAATCTTTGATGAGAAATTACCTTCATATC
>JAUVVT010000020.1 GCA_030604505.1 bacterium
AGATACTTGCAGGTGTTATTACGAAAGAAGGTGAAATTCTGGATAAGAAGATGGTTTTGACGCACAGGGAAAGGCATTGGGAAGAAATTGGCAATAATATTGTTGAGTGCATAAAAGATGTTGTTGAATCTGCTGGTCTCAGTATTTCTGATATGAAAGGTATTGGAGTTGGGATTCCCGGACCCCTGGACCGAAAAAGAGAAATTATCTTAATGACACCTAATCTTGGGTGGAAAAATATTCCTTTCAAAGATTTTCTTTATTCTAAGACGAAAATTCCAATTAGACTTGAAAATGATGTAAATTTATTAACGCTTGGAGTGAGCCACTTTGGTGAAGGGAAGGGAGTTTCCTCCCTGATTGGGGTCTTTATCGGCACAGGAATCGGAGCCGGTATAATCATAAACGGTGAATTGTTTATCGGATATAATGGAACAGCGGGTGAGTTTGGACATATGCTAATTGACATAGGTGGGTATGAATGTGGATGCGGAAATAGAGGATGCTGGGAAACACGTGCTTCAAGAATCGCAATAAATAGAAAAATTGACGATTATATTAAAAAAGAAGGAGCAGATTCAGAGGTAGCGAGGCTTTTTGGCAGAATGGAAAATAAGGGTAAAGCTGTGATTGAAGGTTATAAAATGGGACTTGATATCGTTGAAGAAGCAGTCGACGAAGCAAGCCGTTTTTTGGGGATAGGTTTGGGAAGCATAATGAGTATGTTCAATCCTGAAATGATAGCATTGGGAGGTGGTATTATTGATGACCTGAGTGAATTTATGATTCCGGTTATCAAAAAAACCGCACTCGAAAATGCAATATATGGCTCTACTGAAGGTGTAAAAATTATACATACAAAATTAGGAAACGATGCCGGAATACTCGGAGCAGCTGCTCTAGCTATGAAAGATGATTAGGCAAAAAGTATTGCCGTGAAAGTAAATCTGATGTTTATTTGCGGGGTTGGGGCGACTCTGCTTACTAATTAGTAGTCTGGCTTGGTTTTGAACCAGACAGATAAAGCCAAATTTTATGAACTATATAATTAAAAATAAAATACCGTATCTGATTATTGCAATAAGTGTCCTTTCATTTAATTCTATTTTTGCCAAGATAACGATAATTAATGTTAAGTATAAAAATAGTAATAAACAAACGACTCTGAGAGTTTCTCAGGTTGGTGATGTTTGTTTTGTTTCTGCAAATGAGCTTGCGACAAAGTTGAACTGGAATATTGTAAGAAATAAAGAATTAAGGAAAGTTGTTCTTTATCCGGAAGGTAAGCAGGTAAAACTCTCTGGTGAAAATCCTTATATAATGATTGAAGAAGATGTATACCAACTTCCGGTAGAAGTAAAATACATCGGCGGCGAGATATTTATTCCATTGAATTATTTCATTGAAAATCTAAATGAACGGCTTTATGGAGAATATATTTATGACAATAACAAAAGATTATTAGAGATTAATTCAGATAATTACAATCTCAGTGGAATTTCAATAGAAGAGAAAAAAAATGGAACATTAATAAGGATAAATGCTTCAAAGAAATTTAATAATCTTGCAAACTGGGTTCTTGATTCCGGATGGTTTTATATACAAATTATAGATGGGAGAGTTGATACTTTAAATAAAGCAAATTATCCGAAGTTAGCAAAAGATGGTAATATCAGTAAGATTAATATTACGCAGATGGAAGACCTTGCTCAGATTGCGTTCAGATTAAGGAAAAAAATTGATAATCATATTATTACTCAAGACAAGGATAACGATGAAATACAGATAAGTCTGACGAGGAAGATCTCTAAAGAAGAAAAATCAAAGATTAGTATCACCAATATACTAAAAGAGCAAAAGAAAAACTGGGAGATAAATACTATAGTTTTAGATGCGGGGCATGGAGGCAAAGATCCTGGAACCATTGGAGTTTCAAGGACTGCAGAAAAAACCGTTAATCTTGATATTGTTAAGAGATTAGGTGCTCTTATAGAGAAAAATCTAAAAATTAATGTTAAATACACACGTAAAACGGATAAATTTATTCCACTTGAAGAGCGGACCAAATTTGCTAATAAAGTGGATGGTAAGCTATTCATAAGTATACATGCAAATTCAACCGGCAGAAGAAGAACCAATGCAAAGGGAATTGAGGTTTACTTTTTAAGCCCGACAAGAGACAAATCCTCTATTGAAGTTGCAAAGAGAGAAAATAAGGTTGTTGAAAAGTATGAAGATGCTACAAGATATGAAAAGTTAAAAGGCAATATGCTTTTTGCTATGATGCAGAGCGGTTTTATTAAGGAAAGCGAGGAATTAGCTTCCGTGCTTTTAGATAATTCGGTCAGAAAAACCAGAACAGTAAAAAGAGGAGTTAAACAGGGAATTTTTTACGTACTTATAGGGGCATCAATGCCGAGTGTTTTGGTTGAGGTTGGCTATCTTAATAATAGAATCGAAGGAAGCAATTTAAGAAAGAAATCATATCGTCAAAAGATTGCAGAGGGTTTGTATGAAGGAATTAAAGAATTTGTTAAAAACAGCAGAAGAGAGGTGGCTAAGGTAAACTGATGAACAGAAAGCCCATAGGTATATTCGATTCTGGAATCGGAGGATTAACAGTAGTTAAAGAGATAGAAAAAAGACTGCCATTCGAGGATATAGTTTATTTCGGAGATACTGCAAGAGTGCCATATGGCTCCAAATCTGATAAGATTGTAAAAACATTTTCACTTCAGAATTCCCTCTTTCTTTTGAAATTCGATGTAAAAATGATTGTAGTTGCCTGCAATACAGCCTCTGCTGTTGCCTTGGATTATCTTAAAAGATTATTTAAGATTCCGATTACAGGAGTTATTGAACCCGGAGTAATCAGTGCACTTAATAAAACTAAAATCAAAAAAATCGGAGTAATTGGAACTTACGCTACTATAAACAAAAATGCTTATGGGATACATCTTAAAGAAAAAGACAAAACTTCAAAAGTCTTCTCTGTAGCATGCCCGCTTTTTGTTCCGCTGGCTGAAGAAAATTTAGTTGAAGATGAGTTTGTTGACCTCATTGTTAAAAAATATCTTGCCCAATTGAAATATAAAGATATAGATACTCTCATACTGGGCTGCACGCATTATCCTATTTTAAAAAAACCTATTAAAAAATATGTGGATAACAAAGTTGAACTTGTAGATTCTGCCGAAGAAACGGCAAAAGAAGTAGAGAGGATTTTATCCGAAAATGGAATAAAAAATGACAAAAATACCAAGGGGAGAACAGATTTTTTTGTGAGTGATATACCTCATCATTTTAAAGATATGGGGAATAGATTTCTGGGAAGAGAAATTGAAACAGTAATTCCCGTTCATCCTGATGAAAGTGACAGTTATTTTATTTGACTTATTGACAAAAAGTTTTAAATTTAAACGCTTCTTATAAAATGTTTTTTCAATATTTAATTTCATTTAAATAAAGTGTGGTTATTTTCTATAAATAATAAAAAATAGTTGACATTTTGTCTAAGATTTTTTTATATTAAAACTATGAAGAAGATATCAATATTTATAAGTATTATGCTTTTATTTGCCTGTTTAGATAATTTATTTTCACAGGTAAATAATGATTTAAGCAAGAAAGAAATGGGTAAACTACCACAGTTGAAGAATTTGCCTGGCAAAAGCAGTATTATTTTACCTAACAAACTTTCACTCTTTAATCCGGAACGGTTCAAAATGTCACAGGCATATTCTGTGTTTTATTCAAGCGGAAGATTCGGAGGAGTAAAAGGACTTTATGAAAATACTATTAATTACAAGGTTTCTGATAAAGTTGAAATGAGGTTTAACTTCGCCTATTTATTTCAGCCGGGATTCATAAATCCAAGAGGCAGACCATCTTCAAACTTTAATAACGGAGTTTTTCTCCCGAACTTTGACTTAAAATACCAGCCGAGTCAAAATACATTTATAAGATTCAGCTATAGCACATACTCACCACAACTTATGTATTCCCCATATTATTATAATAGTTATTATAATCCCAGATATTACAATGATTGGTTATGGGACTGGTAGAATATATTGAATGCATTCAAATTGCTTGTCAACTATAACCGAGAAATATACTCTCGGTTATTTTTTTAAAATTTAAGGAAAAAATCAGGAATGGTAAAAAGGAAAAGGCGAAAAATAAAACCAAAAGATAGAATACGGGATTTTAATAAGAAAAAAAGTAATAAAAATCTTCCTTTGAATATTCTTCTACTATTCTCTCTTATTCTGGTTATTTATCTTTTATATCCGATGTTTAAATCCGATAAGGTTGAAATTCCGGAGGTCACTCAAAACAATGAGGAAAAAGCCGAAAAGAAAGAGGATAAAAAGACTGATGAGAAAATTGTATATAAAATTGAGGTTCTGAATGGATGCGGAATAAGCGGTGTAGCGGCAAAGTTTACAAATTTTATCAGGCAGAATGGTTTTGATGTTATAGAAACCAGAAATTACGTCCCATTGGGAGAAACTGAATATAATTTCGATGTCCGCGAGACCATCGTTATTGACCGTTCCGGAAAATATAATGCCGCTTTAGAAATTGCAAGTATTCTTGGAACGGATAATGTTATAAAGCAACTTTCAAAAGAAGCTATGGTTGATGTTACAGTTATTATTGGCAAAGATTGTAGAAATTTAGCAGTGTATAAATAGAGGATAATTTTTGATTAAACGTTCAATTACACTTGCGAAAAGAATTGCAAAGCTGTCTCTTTCAAAGAAGGCAGAAGATATATTAATATTAGATGTCAGAAAACTAACTACTGTTACTGATTTTTTTGTAATCTGCTCCGGTAATTCAGATAAGCAGGTAAAGGCAATTGCTGATGTTATTATGGATGAACTGAAAAAAATAAATATTAAACCATGGCATAAAGAAGGATACCAACATCTGCAATGGGTTCTGCTTGATTATGTTGATGTTGTTGTACATATTTTTCAAAAAGAGGTAAGAGACTTCTACAGCTTGGAAAGACTGTGGGGGGATGCAAAAATTACTAATGTAAACGATAATTAAGTTACGATTTACGAATGATGAACGACATATGATGAATTTTTACTTTTGGCAGGTAGTAAATCTAAAATCGTAAATTTACTAAATCAGGAACAATCTATGAGTTTGTTAGTAGTGGGTTCAATCGCATTTGATACTTTAGAGACCCCATCCGATAGAGTTGAAGAAATACTTGGGGGTTCGGCATCCTATTTTTCAGCAGTCGCTTCATTTTTTGGTCCGGTGCAGGTTGTGGCTGTGGTGGGTAAAGATTTTGATAATGGTTTGCTCGATTTTATTAAAGAAAAAGGAGTAGACTTTAGAGGCGTTTACGTTGAAGAAGGAAAAACCTTCAGATGGGGCGGTAAATATCACGAGGATATTAATCAAAGAGAAACGGTATTTACAGAACTAAATGTGTTTGAAAATTTTAAACCAAAGATTCCTGAGGAATTTAAGAAAAGTAGCTATACTTTTCTTGCAAATATTGATCCCGACCTTCAGGATGAAGTTTTAAATCAGGTTGAAAATCCGGATTTTATTGTAATGGATACTATGAATTATTGGATTAATAACAAAAGAGAATCCATGATAAAAGTATTAAAAAAAGTCAACGGATTAATTCTCAATGATTCTGAAGCCAGAGAATTATCCGAAGAATACAACCTTATAAAAGCAGCAAAAATTATAAGCCAAATGGGACCTGGAATGATTATTATTAAAAAAGGTGAACACGGAGCTTTTCTTTATGCTGAAGATAAATTCTTTTTTATTCCTGCTTATCCTCTTGACGAAATTATTGACCCTACAGGTGCTGGAGATTCATTTGCAGGCGGATTTATGGGGTATATAGCAGAAGTTGGGTCATTAAACTTTTCGGAATTTCAAAAAGGAATGGTATTTGGCACAATAGTGGCTTCTTTTTGTTGTGAGCGTTTTGGATTGGAAAGATTTAAAAATCTCCAAAAGAATGAACTGGATAAAAGAGCAGAAGATTTTTTAAATATGATAAAATTATAAAATTTTTATGGTATATATTATTATTTTAGGGATTATCGTTTTATTATTTTTACTTTTATTTATTGCTGTTCTATGGTTCTTCAGGAAAAATTTGGCATTGGTTATTATTAGCGGAGAACTTTTTGGCGCTTCTGCTTTAGTGGTGTTCTATATACTGATAATCACATTTTCGACTTATGAAGTTAATTTGAATAATGAACAATCAAAAATAGTTAAAATAAAGAGAGGTATCAGTTTTTCAGAAATTACCAAACTTTTATATATTAATGATATAATTGACAGCCCTAAAGAGTTTCTCTGGATATCAAAACTCTTTGGATTTGAAAAAAAACTGAAAGCAGGGAAATTTGAAATACCGGAAAGAATTTCTTATTATTCTCTGCTGGAATTACTCAGCTATGGTAAAAGTATTCAGGAAAAGGTTACAATCCCTGAAGGATTAAGGACAGAGGAGGTTGCATCCATTCTTGAAGAAAAACTTGACATAGATAAAGAAAGATTTTTAGAATTAATAAATGATAAGGATTTTATTAAATCGTTTGGTTTTAATACCGTCTCATTAGATGGATATTTACTTCCGGAAACTTACAATTTTTATTGGTTAATGAAGGAAGAGGATGTAATAGCAACATTAATAAAAGAATTTAAAAATGTGCTTGCTGATTCTGTGATGGCAAAAATATCGGAATCCGAGTATACGCTTAGGGAATATATAATACTTGCGTCGATAATTGAAGGAGAGGCAATGCGTGATGAAGAAAGAGCACTCGTATCCGCCGTTTACCATAACCGGTTAAGAAAAAGATGGAGATTGCAGGCTGATCCCACAATACAATATTTAATAAATGATGGACCAAGGCGTCTTCTTAAAAAAGATTTAAAAATAGATTCACCGTATAATACATATCTTTACAGCGGTCTCCCCCCAGGTCCTATTAGTAATCCGGGGAGAAAATCAATTTTGGCTGCTATATATCCTGCTGAGGAAGATTATTTTTACTTTGTGGCAAAGGGTAATGGTTATCATACTTTTTCAAAAACACAAAGAGAACATCTAAATGCAAAGAGAAAACTGGATAAATTGCGCCGGGAACTAAAAAATAATCAAAAAAATAATTGAGCTAATACTATTCTTTTTTCAGGAATAACTATACTAACTTATATTTTATGAAGACTAAGAATAAATTGTATTGGGATAAGGAGCTAAATCCAGAGCAAAGAGAAATAGTGTCCTATACTGACGGACCGATACTTGTATTAGCTGGTGCCGGAAGCGGTAAAACAAGGGTAATTACGTATAAGATAGCATATCTTATATTAGAAAAGAATATTCTACCTGAGAGGATTCTGACTTTGACCTTTACGAACAAAGCAGCAAATGAAATGAAGGAACGAATAGCCAGCTTCAAGAATTTAAAGTGTGATAATCTTTGGATAGGAACTTTTCATTCTATGTCCTGCAGGATATTAAGACGTGAAGCGAAATTTGTCGGGTATAAAAATACTTTCAATATATATGATGAAAACGACCAATTGAAGATTATTAAAGAGGTTATGGGGAGATTTGGTTATTCAGAGAAAAATATTTTACCGAAAACCATTTATCGAAAAATTGATTATGCTAAAAACCATCTTGTTTCTCCGGAAAATTATGTTGTAAGTGATTGGGATAGATATGATAATATAGTGAAATCAGTTTACAGTGAGTATGAAAAGTTCATGAAAAGTCATAATGCTGTTGATTTTAATGATTTATTAATTAAACCGATTGAAATATTTAATACAAATCCATCCATATTGAAAAAATATCAAAACAAATTTAAATATATATTAGTAGATGAGTTTCAGGATACAAACCTTGCGCAATATCAACTTTTGAAACTTATTTCTCAAAAGCATAACAATATTTGTATTGTAGGTGATGATGACCAGTCAATCTATGGCTGGCGGGGAGCAGAAATTTCTAATATTATGAACTTTGATAAAGAATTCAAAGGTGCAAAAATATTTAAACTTGAGCGAAATTATCGTTCCACAAAAAATATTTTAGGATTTGCTCAATCATTGGTCAATAATAATAAAAACCGCAGGGATAAGAATCTTTGGACTCCAAATGAAGAAGGTGAAAAAATATCTCTTGGCTCTCTGACTGATGAAAAAGGAGAATCAAACTGGATAGCTCAGAATATCAAGAAAGAGATATTCAAGAAAAAAAAGAGACTCGGTGACTTTGCTGTGCTTTATAGGACAAATGCACAGTCCCGAGTATTGGAAGAAGGATTTTATAATGAGTCAATACCTTATACGATTGTCGGAGGAGTGAGATTTTATGAGAGAAAAGAAATAAAAGATATTTTGGCATATTTAAAGGTAATTTCTAATCCTGATGATGATATAAATCTAAAAAGGATTATAAATTATCCCGCAAGAGGGATAGGAAAGACTACTATCAGTAAAATTGAGGAAATATCAAAAGAAAAGGGAGTTAATCTTTATCAAGGTATAAAACTTGGAATTGAATCAAAGAATCTTCCTGATAGAAGTAGAGAAAATCTGAAGTTATTTTATTACCTTATAGAAAAATACAGGTCAATTATTCGAAAAATTTCTTTAAATGAACTCGTCAGAACACTCATTGAAGAAGTTGGTATTTCCACTCTTTTAAGAAAAGAGGGAACAGAAGAGTCGTTGGGAAGATGGGAAAATGTCCAGGAACTTCTGTCATCTATTTCGGATTATTCAAAACAGAAAAATAACGGTAGTATTGATGGATTCCTTGAAAAGATATCGCTTTTTTCAGACCTTGACGTATGGGATAATAAACAGGATGCAGTTACTTTTATGACCGTTCATAATGCTAAAGGACTGGAGTTTTCGTCTGTTTTTATCACGGGTCTGGAAGAGGGTCTTTTCCCGTTGTATAATTATATGAATGATGAAAAAGAGGTAGAGGAAGAAAGAAGATTGTTCTATGTCGGTGCAACTAGGGCAATAGATAAGCTCTACCTTTCTTATGTAGTAAAGAGAATGCGTTTCGGAGAGATCAAAAATACTAAGTGCTCAAGATTTTTAGATGAGATTGACAGAAGATTTATTGTTAATGAGATAGAACCTATAAAAGTAAGAAAACGAAAGCTCAAGAATAAAATCAATGCAAAAGATGAAAGATACAGAGCAGGAAGATCAGTTGCACATGAAATATTTGGAATAGGCAGGATTATTGAAATAGAGGGAACAGGTGAATTTGTGAAGATTTTGGTGGATTTTGAAGCCGTAGGAAGAAAAAAACTCCTCGTCAAATACGCGAATCTCAAATTCATGGATTGACTTTTGAAAGTTGAACAAAATATAATTTTTAAAATGAAAAGAGTATTTATTTCATTCGGATTATTTTTAATTTTAATTTCTGCAAATGTGGATGCCCAGAGAATAAGCGGGATAGACATCCTCGGGTTTGCAAAACAGCTGTTCGATGTTGGATTTTACCAGATCAGCTTGGGTGAATTTCAACAATACCTGAAGGAACGTCCAGAAAGTGAAAATGGATATATGGCACAATATTACATTGGAGAATGCTATTTCCAAATGAATGATTATAAAAATGCGGCTGAGCAGTTTATGATCTTGATAACGCGGTATCCTAATGCTCCTAATGTTGCCCTTGGATGGGAAGGAAGGGGGAGAAGTTATGAAAACTTAAAGGAATTTAGAAAGGCAGCAGAAACTTTCGAAACAGCGGGAGGTGTCTTTTTTTATAAAGGTGATGTAGCTTCGCCTTTTTTTCTGTATGCTGGGAAAAATCACTTAAAATACGGTAATTTAGAAAAGGCAAAAGAAAATTTTTTACGTATAGTAAACAATTACCCAGGTTCAGACCAGGCTTATGAAGCAATATATCAAATTGGGCTGATATATTTAAAAGAGGGAAAAACTGTAGCTGCTTTAAAGGAATTTGAAAAAGTTAAGTATGTTTCGGAAAATCCTATTATTGCTGCAAATTCCAGATTGCTTCTGGGGAAAATGTATATAAAAATCGGCGATTATAATAGAGGAAGAGATGAATTAAAAGATGTAGTAAATAAATACAAAAACCAGATTGAGTTTTATAATGATGCTAAACTGAATTTAGGAATTTTATGCGTTCTTGACGATTCTTATAAAGAAGGGAGGGATATACTTCAGGATTTAGTAGAAAATTCTGAACTTTCCGATTCTTTAATAATTAAATGTATGATAACAATCGGAGAGAGTTATCTTCGTGAAGAAAATTATTCGCAGGCAGAATCTGAGTTCAGCGGGATTATTGATAAATATCCATTGAATCCGATGACTTCAGAAATATTTTACAATTTAGGTAAGTGCAGTGAATTGGAAGGAAACAATGAACAGGCTCTATATAGCTATCGCCGTTCATTGGAATTTTCAGGAAGTGGTAAGAAGTTTGACGATTTTCAAAGGAAATCGCTCGATAAACTTTTTGAGATTTATATAGAAAAAGAGGAATATAAGAATGCTGCAGATTATCTGAAAAGATTTTTAAATCACTTCGACGATAATAGTGAATACTTTTTAATCAGAGTGGCAGACTTATATGAAAAAGGGGCTGATTTTCTGAATGCAGCTGAAATATACAGTATTCTCGAAAGGGAATTTAGCAGAGGGCAGAATATATATTATTATATTTACAAAAAGGGCATATTTCTTGAAAGGGC
>JAUVVT010000071.1 GCA_030604505.1 bacterium
ATTGAAATTTTGAAACAAATTTAGTATAATAATTATATTTGAATGCTATTTGCTATTTATTACCCAAAAATTGCATAAAATTATTAAGATATATAAAAACAAGAAAAGGAGACTTTTTTATGAGTATTCAAGATGAAATATCTATTATTAGAGAAGCAATTAAGTATGAAGATAATGGGCTATCAACATATTTAGAATTTGCCCGTAAAACCGAGAACCAAATTGGTAAGAATATGTTTATCAGGTTGGCAATGGATGAACATCAGCATAGGTTATATCTTGAGGATCAATTGGTAAGCTTATTAAATGATGGGAAATGGAAAAAAATAGAAATTCCCAAATCGGAAATGGAATTAATCGCACCGGCTATAAGGGAAAAACAAAAGCAAACAAAAGGGGAATCCGGTTTGTCTGAGATTGATGCATTGAATACTGCCATCGATTTTGAGAAGAAATCGGCAGAATTTTTCCGAGAACAGGCTGAATCAGCAACTGAACCGGACATCAAAGCCTTCTTTTTGAGATTAGCTGAATGGGAGGACGCTCATTTTGATTTAATACAGGCTGAATTGGATGCTATAAACCAGACGGGTTTCTGGTTCGGTATTCCAGAATTTAGAATGGATGGAAAATTTTGAAGTATTGAACAGCCGATTATAGAATTAATTGGAGGGTCAACAAATTAAACGGATTTTAAAGATAAGAATTTTAATAGATATTTTTTATAATTCATTAACTTTTTGATTATTTTAATCCGTGAAATCTGCTGAGATTTTAATCTTAATTATTAGGATTTAAATGAAAATTACAAATTTAGGTTTTCCGAATGTATATAAGTCCCTGATTAAAAAAGCAGTTGAGGGATTTTGGAGGGGGAAACGGTCAAAAGAAGATATTATAAAAGCGGAAAATGAGGTAATAGAATTTAATGCAGATGTTCAGTCAAATTTAGATTTGCAGCCGGTATTTGATATTGATGTTTATGACAGACTTTTGCGAACATCTGTTATGTTCGGGATTGTTCCTGAACGATTTGGTTCACCGGAAGAGACAAATCGGGACATAGGCATATATCTTTCCATACCAAGAGGTACGGAGAGAGAAAAAGCTTCTTCAATGGTGAAGTGGTTTAATACAAATTATCACGTAGTTCAACCTGAGATTGAGCATGATCCGAAATTAGTATCCGGCATAAGACTTTCTGATTTATCGGGCAAAAATAAAAAACTTGCACTAATAGGTCCTTTAACTCTTTTATCTTATGCGATAAACAATTCCGGTCAGAGTAATGTTGAGTTATTTAAAAAATTGTCAAAAACTTATATATCATTTATTAATAGTCTGCCGGATGTAATCGTTCAGCTTGAAGAACCTTCGTTTATTACGGAGGGAATTCCTGAAGATTACAGGGGATTTATTGGCTTACTGGAGCGAAAAATTCATCTTCATATATACTTTGGAGCAGCAAACAGTTTTGCGGAGGAATTATTTTCTTTTCCGGTTGCGGGAATCGGTCTTGATTTTATTGATGGGGATTCTAACCTGGAATTATTAAATAAATTCCCATCTGATAAAACGTTAATTGCCGGGATAATAAACGGCAGGAATGTTTGGCGCGCTTCAACCGGAACAAAGGAGATATTGGAAAAAATTACTGAAAAAATTCCGGAAGAAAGGTTATATATCAGTCCTTCTTGTTCTCTGCAGCACGTTCCATTGACATCGGAGGGCGAAGCTGAAATTTTTTCTTTTGCACTCGAAAAGCTCAAGGAGCTTGAAGCTATAAAAAACGGTACAATTAATTATATAGATATTCAATATGAGGATGTCCCACTGCCAACTGAAGACTATTCCCGCTCAAAAAAAACTTACTGGGTCAGTGATATTTCATATCCAACAACCACTATTGGAACCTTTCCACAAACTCCCGAACTTAGAAAGATAAGAAAAGATTGGAAAAGCGGAGTGGTTTCTGATGATGAGTATGAAGAATTTATAAAAGATTATATAAGATTATGGATTAGCAGACAAGAAGAACTTGGGATAGATATATTAGTGCATGGTGAGCCGGAAAGAGCGGATATGGTTCAATATTTTGCAGAACTCCTTGAGGGATTTACTACGATAAAAGGCAGTGTTCAGTCTTACGGAACCAGACACGTCAGACCACCGGTAATATCCGGAAAAATAAAAAGAAAAAAACCTATGACGGTTAAATGGGCTAAATATGCCCAGTCGTTAACAGAAAAGTCTGTAAAGGGAATTATAACTGGTCCGGTTACTATGGTTCAATGGTCATTTCCGAGAGAAGACATTTCGAAAAATGCACAATTTTACGAGATGGCTGAAGCTCTGGCAGAAGAGGTCGATGATTTAATAAAAGCAGGTATCAAACATATACAGATTGATGAACCCGCTCTGAGAGAGGGACTTCCATTAGAACATTCAAAAAGGGAACATTATCTACGTCATGCTGTAAATGCTTTTAGGTTAGTTTATGCGAATGTTCCGGATGATGTGGTTGTACATTCTCATATGTGTTTTTCTGAATTTACTGATATTATGGAAGCAATAAAGGAGATGGGGGTTGATGTTTTAAGCATAGAAGACAGCAAAGCCAAAGGGAAAACAGCCGATTTTTTAAAAGAAGGTGGGTTCCCCGGTTCGATTGGTCTGGGAGTTTTTGATGTTCACAGTCCAAGAATACCACAGGTCGAAGAAATGATTACTATACCAGATTCACTGAATATCGACCCAAAAAAGATATGGATTAATCCTGATTGTGGATTAAAAACAAGAGGAGATGAAGCTTATACACAGTTAAAAAAAATGATGGAGGCAGCACTCCGCTTAAGAGAGGATACAAAATAATAAAAACTTACTACAAAGTGATTTTTATTAATGTGTTATTGTTGCAAATAAAGGCTCCATATTTTAGCGATTCTTAATGCTGGCGAAGGTGAAGAACACCTTCACCAGCATTATGGATTCCCGTTTTCACGGGAATGACGATTCTTGGATAACATTTTTGATTATTTTTGAAAAAGTATTTTTATGAAACATATATCATATACAGAACACTTTAATAGTTTTGTGAATCCCTATAGTTTATTTGAAAAAAACAAGCAATAAAACGCTCTTTTTTTAAGATTAGAAAAAATCATTTGAATTTATTTAAAAATATTTTTATATTAAAAATAATTTAAAGAAGATTTTTTAATTATCATTTTCTTAAATTTTGCACATCGAGCTGGATTTTTCCAATCGGTCTTATAATTTAACTCAATTTTAAAAGGCAACATCTTATTTGAGATGAATTATCATCTGTTAGGGGAAATATGAACGGTCGTACTTATACTGCACTTATTATCGATGATGACGCGACAACAAGAAGTGCAATAAAGTTGATGCTTGTAAAATTAAAGTTTAAGGTGGATGAAGCGGCGGATGGAATAGAGGGTTTGCATCAGATAAGGAAAAGAAACTATGACCTCGTATTTCTTGATATTAGAATGCCGAGAATGGATGGTGAACAGGTTATAAAGGTTTTAAAAAAGCGCAATGAATTTTGCAATATACTGCTTGTGTCCGGTTATCTGACGAAGGAACGTGTAGTCCGTTTTGCACAGTTGGGCGTAAAGGGATTTTTGACAAAACCTATTGAAATAGATAAATTTTATGCAGAGGTAAATAAAGTTTGCCCGACTAATATGCAAAATTAGTATTATGTGATTATATAGTTAATTTGGATTTTATTTGGTATTTCTCCCGAGATTGATTCTATTCATTTAAGAGTTACTTATCTAATTCTGTCCTCACTGTTACGCCAATTTTATGGGATGTATATGGTTTTTTAACATAAGCACCGACACCTAATTTTTGGATTTCCTTAATCTGTTCAGCAGTGGCGAGTCCACTTATAATTATTGCTTTCTGCTCGGGACGAAATTTGAGTATTTTTTTATAGGTTTGGAGACCGTTCATTCCCGGTTCCATTATCATATCCAAAACTATTAAATCTGCTGATTTTTTTCTCATATATTCCACAGCTTCTTCGCCGCTTGAAACTGCATTAACGGAATAACCCAAGTTGGTCAATATTTTGACCGCTAAATATCTCTGCTCTTTCATATCATCAACAACCAAAATTTCTTCACCACTGCCGAGATAATCTTCAATTGAATAATGAGATTTTTCATTGTCTAATTTTTCTCTGACTATAGGAAAGTATATCTCAAATACTGTTCCCTTATTTTCAGTGCTTTTAACATTAATATATCCTTCATGGTCTTTTACAGTACCCCAGACAATCGAAAGACCGAATCCGGTTCCATCTATTCCTGCTGATTTTTTTGTGTAAAAAGGTTCGAATATTTTTTCTAAATTATCCTGTGAAATACCTATTCCCGTGTCTGAAATTCGTAAAACCATATAATCACCCTCAGGAATATCTTCATCATAACCCCTTACCGGTTTATCAACATATTGATTTTCAGTAGATATAATGACATTTCCGCTTTTGATTATTGACTCAGCAGCGTTTTTAACTAAATTCATCAAGACCTTCGACAATTGAATATTTGAACCTGAAATATTAAATAACTGTGATTCAAGATTGGTTTTAAATTTAACATTAGAGAAGTTCTTCTTTAGTTCTTTAAACTCGGGAGATTTGATATAATCATTAATGATATTATTTAAATTCAAGACCTTTTTATCAATAATCCCTCCCCTTGCCAGGGTTAACAGGTCTTGAACTATATCGGCGGCTTTTTGTCCGGATTTTCGTATAGCCGATACGTGTTCCCTCAATGGATTATTTTCCGGCATTTCCATCAACATCAAGTCAGGATAAGTAACAAGACCCATCAGAATATGATTAAGGTCGTGAGCCACTCCCCCGGCAAGACGTCCCAATGACTCCATCCTTTGAGAACGGTGCAACTGTTCTTCTAATCTTTTTTTCCCGGTGATGTCAGTAATAACGGTGATGACCTTAGTAACTCTTCCCTGCTCTATAATTGGAATTTTTCGCGTTTCCGTGATGAATTCTCTATCTCCAATTTTGTTGGTTTCCTCAGTTATCAGTACTTTTCCTGCATTTATTACTTTATAATATTCATTTCGGACTTTATTTGTCAGGAATGGACAGACATCGAATATATTCTTGCCTGCCACATCTGTTTTCAATCCCAGTTTTTTATTCCAGGATGTAAGTTTCTCATTGAATATTATTAAACGCAGGTCACAGTCTACCACATGAATTACGTCTGTCATTGAATCAATCATTAAACGATACTGTAATTCCGACTTTTTCAACATTTCTTCTGCCAGCTTACGCTCGGTAATATCCCTGAGTACTCCTGTAACTCCAACAATTTTATCTCCTTCTTTAACTACTTTACCAAATTCTTCGACATAAAAATAGCTGCCATCTTTTTTTATTAAACGGAAGATTGTCGGAAATTCTTCTCCTGTTTTTATTGTCTTTTCATAATCATTTAAAACATTTTCAATATCATCCGGATGTACAAATTCTATTAAATTATGTCCAATTACCTCTTCCGGCTTATATCCTATCATAGATAAGACATTTGAACTTACAAAATATATTGTACCATCAGAATAGGCAGAGTAAACGATATCGTAAATATTTTCTACGACCTTACGATATTTCTCCTCACTTTTACTTAAAGCCCTCTCGACTTCCTTCCGCTTGGTTATATCATTTAACACTCCCCGCAGACCAATAACCTGATTTTCATCATATATCGGTTTAGAAGAAGTCCGAATCCAGTGTATTTCGCCCGATTTCGTCAAAACACGAAATTCATTCTCTTTTGTTTTGCCTGAAATGACATTTTGGTAATTCTTCTTTACAAATGATATATCTTCGTGATAAATAAATTCGAGAAAGTATTTACCAACAAGTTCTGATGCATTAAATCCCAATAGAGAATCTATCACGGGGCTTACATAAGTGACAATCCCTTTTTTATCAATAGCATAGATAACATCTTTTATGTTCTCAACCATTTCGCGATATTTTTCCTCGCTCTTTCGAAGCGCTTCCTCAGCCTGTTTGTGTTCGGTGATGTCTTTGGCAATAACTGATATTCCATTCTTGGAAGGATAGACATTAAATTCAAGAAAATAATTTTTGCCTCTGTGTTTGAACTCATTCACAAAAATTCTGGATTTCTGTGTTTTCAAAACATCCTCGTATATATTCATGGCTTTTCTTGTCTCTTCTTTATCAGGAAAAATCTCAAACGGCGATTTTCCTATCGACTCTTTAGATGAAATCCCTGTAAATTTTTCTGCTGCTTTATTCCTATATATATATCTCAAGTTCTTGTCCATTGCAAAGAAAATATCGCCAATACTGTCAGCAAGCTGTTTATAACTTTCCTCACTTTCTCGGAGTGTTTCTTCTGCTCTCTTGCGCTCAGTGATATCTCGTATTATTCCTGTATAAAATGTTCCTTTTTTAGTTTTCCATGAAGCTAAGGAAATTTCTAATGGAAATTCACTTCCATCTTTTCTTAATCCATATAGTTCACTCGTTTTCCCGATAACCTTAGACTCACCGTCTTCCTTTCTATGCTTCAGGCTCTTTTGGTGTGTTTTTCTATATCGTTCGGGCATTAAGGTTTTCAATGGTTTGCCGAGGATTTCTTCTTCTTCATATCCGAAAATTGTCTGTGCTCCTTTGTTCCATGAAATAATGTTTCCTTCACTGTCGGATGAAATAATTGCATCAATTGCTGTTTGTGATAAAGCATGATATTTTTGCTCACTTTCCAAACGTAATTCTTCTGCTTTCTTACGCATTAATGCATTTGCAAAAATTTCTCCAATTATTTTGAACTGATTAATAACATCTTCTGACCATGTTTTTTTCTCTCTCACGGAAATAAACACAAGAGCCCCAACTGGCTGCCCTCCGTAAACTACCGGAACGACCACGAGTGATTTAATTACCCATTCTCTGAGTAATTTCCTCTCAGCCTCCGCCTTAACTGGAATGTCTGAAATATCATTTATGAGAATGGTTTCAAGATTAATCATTTTTTCTCTAAACCATGTTAAATCGTCAAAAGATTCCTCTTTGAGTTTTTGTATTTGTGGTTTTATCCCCTTTGCGCACCATTCGTAAATATTTCTCTCTTCTGTGGTATTACCATAAAACCAATTCAGATAACTTTGGTCAACTTCTATAAACTCTCCAAGCCTTTTTAACGATTGATTTATACAATGGTCAATCTCTCCACTTGGAAGATTGATAAAGTTCGTAGATATACTTGTTACAAGCTTTTCAATTTCAATACGATAATTTAATGCCTTTTCTGTTTCTTTTAGTTCGGTTATATCCTGACCGTTTATAATTACATTATCCTCGTTCAATGGGGATAATTGAAAGCGGCACCATCGTTTTTCTCCGTTTTTGTGTTTGATGAAGAATGTTCTCGCAGGCGGGTGGTCTGATTTAATATCTTTTTGCCATAATTCAA
>JAUVVT010000423.1 GCA_030604505.1 bacterium
ATTTGCTGCCGTCATCCGGTTTCCCCGTATAATTCGTACTGTATACAATTCTTTTCCCGTCAGGTGAAATTTCTATATCCGATAAACCATAATCACCTTTGAATATCTTCTCCGCTTTTTTCGTTGTAATATCTATTGACCATATTTCCTTTCTGTAATTTTCTTTATCTACAATGTATGCATCATCCTTGATTTTTTTGTTTTTCTCTTTTCTTGATTTGGTTCCTTTCAATACAGTTTCTTTTGTGATATAAAAAATATTTTTCCCCTCAGGAGACCATTTGTAATTAATGACTCCTTCTTCGGCAGACGTAAGTTTTCGCGCCTCACCGCCCGATGTCGGAATCATCCAGACCTGATTTTTTATGTCTTTATCACTACTTTCGTCTCTTTTGGCAATAAAAGAGATATACCGTCCATCCGGAGAAAACTCGGGAGAAAACTCATTTTTTGAACCGTATGTAAACTGCTTTACCATACCGGACCTAACATTTACTATCCAGATATTCCGCTCATATATACTCTTTTCGAATTCCGGTTTTGTTACTACAAATGCAATCTTATCACCTTTTGGTGAGACAGCAATGCTGCCCGGTATTTTCCAGTTTATAACATCTTTTGCAGTGAACTTTTTTCTGTTAGTTTCTGCAGAATATGCAATCTGCAAACAAGCAATTATAAATATTACGACAAGTTTTATTTTTCTCATAATTATTGTTATAATTTTTAGATGATTATTTTCTTTTCCGCCATAGACGGAATTTTTTTTAGCACAGCCACTTTCATATCAAAGAAAGCAGGTTAACACGTCAGATGAATTGCAAGGACTGCTTTTTCTTTGTTGTTTAATTTATTGTAATAATCAACCGCTTTCCCCGTCGTGAATTCGGCAAGTATAATTTCTCTATTTTTACAATATTCTCTCAGAGCTTCATCTGTTTTCATTATTCCGTGAAAACCGGTTCCGACAACCAGAACCTGTGGCTTAAAATTTAATACATCTTCAATATCCGACAGCTGAAGGAGATGCCCCTCTCCCCTCCACCAGTTAGGGATTATTTTTCCCTGTGAAATTATCAGGTCAGATGTATAATTTTTCCAATTTATATTTATTTGACCAAATTTACAATTGGACAGCATAGTAAAAACCATAAAAATATTTTTATTAATTACTGAACTTTTTTAAAAAATGGTATATTAAAGATCCTGAAACAAGTTCAGGATGACAGAAAGAGTTTATTCAGTATGAATGTAATACATCCTGTCATTCCGAACCCTGTGCTGGACTTGATTCAGTATTGTCTCGGAATCTTTATTATTTTAACAGTATTAAGATAAAGCAAATATTATGTTATAGTGTAGACTAAAACTGTCAATCTTATCGTGAAATTCTAAATTTTCAAAACTATAATGCTGACAATATAAATTTATAAAAATTTAATCAATCAAATATTTTTTTTACAAGTTCGGTGGTTCTTTTACCGAGTTTTGTGCATTGTACCGTGCTTCTCTGGTCGGGAGCTCCAATTGCAACGGGACCATAATGGTCTCCTTTCGGGTCACCCTGAATTATCATACCGTGAATCAACATCGCTTTGAGAATATCAAGAATAGTAGTTTCATTGCCGCCGCCGACATTTGCAGATGAAGAAAATGCAGCACCTACTTTACCATTGAGATTTCCGTGCTGGCTAACACTGTCGTCAATCAACTTTTTTAGCTCTGCCGCCATAGTGCCGTAATAAGTGGGAGAACCCATTATTATACCATCCGGTGAAAGCAAATCTTCTACAGTGGTATCCTCAACTTTCTTTAGTTCTACATCGACTCCGCCCTCAGATAATATTCCATCTTTTATAATATTTGCCATTTTTTCGGTGTTTCCCGTTCTTGAGTAGTAAACAATTATAATCTCAGCCATTTTATGAAACCTCCAATCTTTACAAATTCAGATAATTAATGTTTTATTAAAATAACGTTGGAAAACAATCCTTAATATGAGTTGTTTTATTACAATTATTTGGTTGAGTATTTTATGTTATCAATATGAAACAAAATCTTTTTTAGACAGGATTAGCAGGTAATGGAATTTTTTTCTTTATAGATTAAATTACATTTAAAATTTAATCTTTTAAACAAAGTTTGTCAAGTGAAAAAGCCAAAGACAGCACGAATTTGAAAAATCAAATCCTTGAATATTTATTAAAATAAGTAAGGGCGGTTCGCAAACCGCCCCTGCAATAAAAAATTATCAATTTATTTATTATTCTTTAGTAGAATCTTCTTTTTTAATGCCATCAAAATTCATATCGGCCAATTGTTTATAAAAAGACCATCTTCTATCAGCGCCTTCCTGAGCTAAATTAAGCAGCATCTTTGCTCTTTCAGGTTTTGATTTGGTCAGCATTTTGAAACGTGTTTGACTGTACATATATTCTTCTATTGGAATACTCGGTTCTTTTGAATCGAGTATAAGAGGATTTTCACCATGCTTTGCTCTTTCCGGATTATATCGATACAGTCGCCAGTGACCCGATTTTACCGCTGTTTTTTGCTGGTCGGTAGCTGTTCCCATATCAATACCGTGTGCAATACAATGAGAGTATGCAATAATCATACTTGAACCGTCATACGCTTCAGCTTCGAGAAACGCTTTTACTGTCTGTGCATCATTAGCACCCACTGCAATCTGAGCTACGTAGATGTTGCCATAGCTCATTATCATAAGTCCAAGGTCTTTTTTACCTGCCGGTTTACCGGCGGCAGCAAACTTTGCAACAGCACCCACAGGGGTAGATTTTGACATCTGTCCACCG
>JAUVVT010000334.1 GCA_030604505.1 bacterium
AAGGTTTCAATAGGGCTTCCTTTTGATATATAAAGTGAATGGATTTTAATCCCATCGGGTTTCAATTCAGCTAATTTCTCGGCTGTTTGAAGTATTTTCCCTTGGTTTTCTCCGGGAAGACCGATTATTACATGAACACAAGTTCTTATGTTTCTTTTCTTTGTTTTTATAAAGGTATCTTCAAACTCTTGATAATTATGACATCTATTTATAAACTGCAGTGTTCTGTCATGAACAGACTGCAACCCGTATTCTACCCAAAAATATGTCTTTTTTGAATATTCTTCCAAAATAGCAAGTGTTTCTTCTGAAATAATATCAGGCCTTGTTCCAACCGATAAACCTACAACTCCTTCAACGCCAAGTGCTTCATCATATAATTTCCGTAATTCAGGAATCGATTTATATGTATTTGAAAAGGATTGAAAATAAGCAATAAATCTATTTACATTTCTTCTATTCTTTATTTGCCTTATACCGGATAAAACCTGCTCTTTAACCGAATAATCTCTTTCAATATATGATGCTCCAGATCCCCTGTCAGTGCAGTATAAGCAGCCTCCGCTTCCTTTATTACCATCCCTGTTCGGACAGGAGAATCCTGCGTCAATCGAAATCTTGTAAACCGAACTCCCAAATATATCTCTCAGATGCCTGCTGAAAGAACAGTATCTTATATCATTTATTTCTATCGAACTATTTATATAATTCCTCCCTAAATTATAATATAAAGGGAAACTTTCCGTTTCCCAGTAGTGATTGATAAAAATAAAATTTGTTTGAAAAAAACTTATATTACTACTTTTATAATTTTATAGACCTTTTTATCGTATATGCTAATAATGTTTTGTCAACATTTTCCACATGTTCCCTAAAATTTTCCTTAATATATTCCGCAGATTTTTTGGGTATATTATTATACTCAGTCATAAAATTTCCTAAAAACCATACCAACTCCTGAAAATTATTAAAGCTTAAAATATCGCTTAATAACTTGAGTCTTCTTGTAAATTTCGTTGCTCCATTTGGGCTTTCTATTAAATTCTTTATTTCATTAACATCAATTACTTCTGTCTTCTTTTTTCCTCTAACCAGTCTTTTAAATTCGATAATTACATTTTCAATATCTTGCTGTTCTGATATTGTCGTAACATATACCTCTCTACCGCCATAGATTGATCTGTGAATAAAATGTCTTTTGTTGTCAATCACTACGTTCTTTATCATCTCAAACTTTGGGGTTTTGCAAAATTTTTCTATAAATCTGCTTTTCATTTTATAAAACCGGTCTGTTACTATCTTAATCTGGCGCTGTTTTATTTGTTCTTTCGCGCTAGTACCAGAATCTGCCCTTTTCTCATCGCCTGCTTTCTCCCTTCTCGAGATTGCCGTCCCAAGTCTTGGCTTTTTAGCTAACTCAGCTTGACTTTTTTGTTCTATATATTCTGAATCAGAAACTGTTCTCCTATATCTTTTCGTTTGACTATTAATAATATTTTGAATATCCAATAAATTTATTTTAAACTTCTCTTTTTTACATATCTTTATCAAATCGTCCTGTTTCGTCATATCATCACTAATTTTTTTATATATTATATCTCCAATATAATCTTTAGCAATTTCACGGTACTTCCAGAGAATATATTTTTTTATATTCTTTTCATATTCCTTCGGTATATTAAATTTGTATATAATCTTTTCATTTATACTGATTTTTTCTCTGATATTTTGATTTATTAATAATTCTTCTAATTCAGAATCGATTTCGCTCAAATAGAAATTTCCAATCTTAAGCTCATTATCTTTAAATATTCTAAATATCAATTCTTCATATTCATCCTTTGAAATATTTCCATCAAAATTATCCAATATATTCTTTTCAAGTTTAGTATTGAGAAGTTCTGATAAATCGATTACATCTCTGCCGCTTTCTCCTCCCCGCAGCAGATACAAAACTGTTCTGCTTATTTCATCTACCGCGCTCTTTTTGGATATTCCTTCTAACATCTAAATTCAACAACCCTATATATGTTAATCCTAAAAAATTTACACTAAAAAATACAAAATATTAAATTATAAAGCAAGTCTTTTAAGTGTTTCTGCTGACCCATAAAATTTTATTTTTTTATTTTTATATTACTAAAATATTATGGAACTTTTTACTTATATAATTAGTATTTTTAATATATTGAAAGTAAAAAAAATAAAATTGGAGGATCTATATGAACCTGCTATGGGATAAACTCCTTGTTGAAAATCAGGTTATATTAACCGTAAAATATACATCTATTCCTCAGAATGTATTCTATTTATTTCCAACAATGGAAAAGGTACAAAAATTTATTGAAAAATCAAAAAGCGACAGCTCTATTGTTCAAGATAGTATAAAATTCAAACCAATAAACGAAATTTTTAACTCTTCTTAGGTTTTAATTTTTTATTTTGCTTAGGACTCTTTTGCGGTATTATTATTTTTTTATATTCCCTCTTTATCTCTACATTCTTTTTCTGTCTATTATTAATAGATTTCATATCAAAATTCTTAATTTTTAAAAGAAGAAAAATGAATTTTATTTAAAGTTTCTTTTCCACTATAGACGAACCCGCCTTCGGCGGATCCTACTTTCTTTTCCAAAGAAAGTAGGTTATATTTTGAATTTTTCTATACTTTTCCTGTTCAAAGGTATTGTATCCAATATCTCCTTTTTCTCATTATTTTCAAACTCAATCTTTATAATATTGTAACCATTTTTATCTGAATATAGCGCAGTTATAGAAGCTATCAAATTGATTTCCTCATTGTCTGGTGTTCCATCGACAACTGTTATAGGACCTGCAATATCGACTGGTCTGAATTTCATCATTTTTTTTGAAAAATATTCAAGATACATATTCTCGCCTTCATCCCTTCCAACAATAATCTTCGTTTTATCGGAAATTCTAAAATGTCTACCAACTTTAAGTAGATTCAGGATTTCAAAAGTTATGTTTTCTTTACCTCTGTATTTAATCAAATCATTAAATCTTTTTGCGTATGACTGGTCGGTGAGAAAGCAGCATCCGCCGGCAGGTTGTGAAAATTCACTTATTCCAAATTCATTTGCCAGTCTTATTTGCTGTTTTCTTGACCTGCCGCTAATATCATATAAATTATCCCTGTCAATCCATCCATTTATTTCCGGTATGGTTTCAGGCAGAATTTTCGCAGAAAGAGGTCTTAAGATTAAGCCCTTGAGGTCGCTTTTCTTTTCAATTAAAAAAATAGTTCGGTTAAACTGGGACATAGGTCTCTGTGCAACAACCTCGCCAGTCACAATAAAGCTTGCTCCTTTTTCTTCCATAAGGGCTTTTGCCTTCTTTAACATATATATGCGGCAATCGATGCAGGGATTTACATTCGAGCCATAGCCGTATTTCGGATTTAATAATACATCAAGATAACCATCCGATATATCCACTACGTCGACCGGAATACCGATTTTCTCACCGCTTTTAACCGCATCATTACCGTATATTTCTTTCTTCTTCTTCTTTGAATGCTTAAAATGTAAATCCAGACAGAATCCAGTAGAAAAATTTATACCTTCCACTTGAATGCCCTGATTCTGAGCAATCTTAGCCGCCAAAGTACTGTCAAGCCCTCC
>JAUVVT010000333.1 GCA_030604505.1 bacterium
GAGATGTTCGCGATTATATACGAAAGGCTGTGGTTGCAGTATGTCCAATGCGTGCCGGCTCGGGAATTCAGAATAAAATATTGGAAGCAATGGCATTGGGAACACCTGTAATTACATCTACTATAGGTCATGAAGGGATTGATGCAGCCCCGGGTGATGAGATTTTGGTATGTGACGATAGGTATGAGTTTGCCGAAAAAATTATGAGTTTGATAGAAGATTCTGATTTAAGAAATAGAATCGCATTAAATGGAAGAAAACTCATTGAGGAAAAATATTCTGATAAAATTATTACAAAAAAAGTTGAAAGAATCTTAGACGAAATCAAAAAAAATTATTGATGATATGAATGGAATAATTTTTACATTTATTATCTCTTTTGCAGTTACCTTTATTCTTATACCTTTTATAATAAAGGTAGCAGGAAAATTCAGAATAGGTGATATTACAACCAAGCACTCGATTCATAAAAATTATGTACCAACCCTTGGTGGAGTTGCGATATTCTTTGGTTTCTTTATAGGTTTTTTCTTCGCCAAGTTCTTTTCTTCATATTTTAATGAGAACTTTTTAAATCATTCTTTGGGTATTGTTATCGGTTCGCTTTTAATACTATTTGAAGGTATATATGACGATATTAGAGGTGCTAATTATATAAAGAAATTTGGATTCCAAATAACTGCTTCACTGATTGTTATTTACTTTGGTTATCGAATTGATGTTATTGCTAATCCATTTGGTGAGGACCTTTCACTTGGTATATTTTCAATACCGGTAACAATTTTATGGATATCAGGGATAACGAATGCGATTAATCTTATTGACGGGCTTGACGGGCTTGCAGCAGGTGTCGGTGCAATTATATCTATGACTTTTATCGTGATTACATATAAATTGGGTGATTTTTCAGGCAGTATGCTTTCATTATTACTCTTAAGTTCTACATTAGCATTTTTGTGGTATAATTTTAATCCTGCAAAGGTTTTTATGGGGGATGTCGGAAGTCAATTTGTGGGTTTTATTATTGCATGCATTTCAATAGACTCTTTCTTTAAACTTCCAGGTTCAGCAACTGTATTTATTCCGATTATAACACTTGGCATACCGATTATTGATACTGTTTTTTCATTTATCAGGCGCATTGCTTCCGGAATGCATCCTTTTATGGGTGATAAAGAACATATTCACCATTATTTACTCAATATGAATATCGGTTATAAAAATACTGTTCTTTGTATTTATGGAGCAACCCTATTTTTCGGAATCGCCTCCTTTATGTTAGTAGTATTGTCCGCAAATTACATTCTTCCTATATTATCAGGTGTGTGTGTGTTCATCTTTATCGGACTTTTTAAAATAGGATATCACAAGCAGCTTTTCTCATTGAAAAATAAAAATAAAAATCCTTCCTAAGTTCATCTAAAGAATATTTTATAATATTTTTTCCAATGACTTATCTTAATATGTATGGATAAAAGACCTGCCCTTAAAATAGCAATCGCTTTTATTTTTGGAATTATTATTGAAAAATATACCAATATTTCTGTTGGATATTTATTCCCTGCGATTGTATTGTCTCTTGCCGTTTTTTTTATAATCCCAAAAAATTTCGGAAATATTTTCTTATACTCGGGAATAATATTATTAGGGATGCTTCGTTATGGTGCATTTCTTTCTGAGCCGAATGAGAATCATATAATTTATTCGGATTCATTTGGTAAAGAAGTTGAAATTTGGGGTCAGGTAGCGGACAAAAAGAGTTATTTTGGAAATAAAACAAAGTATATCGTAGAATTGAGTAGAATAGGAGAAGATGGAATATATAAGAAAACAAGCGGCAGGATTTTGGTTAACCGTAATGTTGCAGACAAAAATTTCAGGTTCGGTCAGAATGTTTATATCAAGGGGAGATTATTAAAACCGAGAGGCTCAAAAAATCCGGGTGAATTTGATTATTCTGCCTATCTCAGGAATAAAGGAATAGTTGCCTTGATTAATATTAATCCAAAGAGTATTATTGAATTCGGCAGTTATAATAATAGTTTTTTCTCTATTAGAAAGTTTATTGCAAGAATTAAATATAATTTTACTGAAAGGATAAATAAGAATTTTTCTGAACACGAAGGCGAGATTTTGAAGGGAATTTTACTCGGAGAAAGGGAAGGAATTGAACCTGATATAAAAGAGGGATTTGCAAAATCGGGAATCTTGCATATACTTGCTGTTTCCGGATTGCATGTCGGATTCATAATATTTTTGCTCGGCGTTTTTGTTGCACTATTAAGATTACCAGAGAAATTAAAACTTTTTTTAATAGTATCGGGAATAATATTTTATGCTCTTTTGACCGGGGGGAGGCCCCCTGTTATAAGAGCATCTGTTATAGCAGGAATATTTCTCTTGGGATTTTTGACCGAAAGGCGGACCAATCCGATGAACAGCATCGGAGCAGCTGGGCTTTTTATTTTATTATTCAGACCGGATGACCTTTTTAGCGCAAGCTTTCAGCTTTCATTTGCAGCCGTCTTTGGGATTATTTTTATTGCGAATACTTTTAATGATTTTATTAATAATGTATTCAGAAGACCGTCTTATAAACTCAGGATTTTAAAGAAATATATAATCATTCCTTTTATGATTTCTTTCGGTGTTATACTTTTTATATCACCCTTTAGCGGATATTATTTCAGCAGAATTTCATTTATAGCTGTTATTTTAAATTTAGTGATTGTTCCTGCCGCCGGACTTATAGTCGGTTTAGGTTTCTTTTCTCTAACTGCCGGTTATTTATTAGGCAGTATTTGTGAGCCGATTAATGTTGTGCTTTATTATCTTGTTAAATTGATGATGCTAACTGCGGATTTTTTAAGTAAGACTCCATATTCTTATGTAGATGTCAGCAGGAAAACCGTATATTTGATAGTGATATTTTATATATTGCTGTATCTTGGATATAAAGTTGTTGCAGTGGGTAAGAGTAAAAGATTGGTTATATATTTTCTTTTTCTTGTCAATATATTGGTGTGGGAAAGGGTTTTATCTTATCAATGGACGCAGATGAAGATTGTTTTCTTTGATGTTGGTCAGGGGGATTCTGCATTGATAACCTTTCCTGATGGTCAAAAAATGCTTATAGATGGCGGGAATAGAAGGTTTAGTTTTGATGCGGGTGAGTATAATATTGCCCCTTATCTCAAACGCAATGGTATAAAAACTATTGATTGGATTGTTGTTACCCACCCTGAAAGCGACCATATTGGTGGTATTCCTTTTATACTTGAGAATTTCGAGGTTAAAAGTATTCTTGAGACAGGTACAAAAAAAGATTCAAAAATTTTTGAGGAATTGGAAAATTTGATTAATACAAAAAATATTCAAAAGAAAAAAATCTTTAGAGGAATGAAGATAAATACAAATAAATTATACCGCATTTACGTTCTTCATCCATCAGAAGATTTTATTTTAAACAACAGCTATAATATTAATGACCTGTCTTTGGTGATAAAAATCGTTTATGGTGATACTGATTTTCTCTTTGCCGGAGATATAGGGAATAATATTGAGAATATGTTGACGGGATATGGCGATTTTCTTGACAGTGATGTTTTAAAGGTTGCACATCATGGGAGTAAATATTCAACAAGC
>JAUVVT010000381.1 GCA_030604505.1 bacterium
CAAAAAAGACATATAGTAGAAATGAAAATTCGTCATTCATAAATTTTTTATCAACTTTGCATATCTATCAACATCATCACTCGTATCTTCCATGCTTTTTACATAATTCTATAAACTTTTCGACTCGCTCTGGTGAAACATCATTCTGTATTATATGAGCAGGTGATATCATATATCCGCGGTCTTTACCGAGGATCTGAATCTTTTCTCTAATATCAGATTCAAGTTCCTCATCGGTTCCCTTTGGCAAGAGGTACTGTTGGTCGATCGCACCCCAGAAAACGAATTTATTTCCAAATTCCTCTTTGAGGTCTTTCGGTAAATGTCCCGGAACACCCGGCTGAACAGGATTAAAAACCTCATAACCAATTTCACTTATATCATCGAGCAGTTTGCTGACTGCACCATCACAATGAAGAATGAGAATTATATCCGGATTGGCAGATTTAAAGGTATTGTTCATCCTGATATAATGTTTCTTCAATAAATTGCCGAACATTTCCGGAGAGATGAGCAAATCCGTCTGAGAACCAAAATCATCCCCCGCCCATATCGCATCAACTCCAAGCTCTACCAGCCGCAGTCCGATTTCAATTTGAAAATCAGCGCATGCGCTGAAAAGTGCTTCCACATATTCAGCACCCATCGCCATATCCATCATGAGCTTTTCCATACCGACCAAATGCTGCGCAAGGCTGAATATTGTAACCTCAATATCCCCAATAATAAAATAATCATCCCGGTATTTTTTTATCAATTCCTCAGCATCCCTATACCTGCCAGATGCATGAGGGTCAGGGAACGAATATGCTTCGATGTCGGCAGCCGTTTCTGCATGAGCAATTGGAGACGCAACTGGCTCCACGTATATCATACCCTGCTTCATCTGCATTCCGTATTCATTAAACCATGTTCCATCACTATTTTCCTTGATTTCAAAACCATCAGCCCTCCCCGGACCAGTAACAATAACATCACTGCCCATAGCAGTGCGAATCTCATTACCGCTGATCCTATATGTAACATCCTCATATAAATTATCAGTATAATTTACAGGTATACCGAGCTTCTTGCCAAAATATTCAAGTAAATCCCTACAAAGGTCAAATTGAATCGGAACGCGGTCGGGATAACCCTCCTGTTTCCTAAATGCCCTCAAAACCCTTTCTCTTGGCTTCATATAAGTGCCTCATACAAAAATATTCTACCGGGCAAAAATTTTCATTATATGAAAAAACAGACCTCAGACCTTCGCGGAAAAATTGCCATCCCGAATCTTCATAAAATGACTCCGAAATCTCAGGAGAGACCTATCATCCCGTGTTCTCGGGACCTCTTTGGAACAATGATATGTATGCAAAAACTGAAACCGAATTGTAAAACAAATTAATATTTTAATTATAATATGTCAAGACATTATTTCATCCGATATTTTCGTTATATAAAAATTTTCTTGATTTATATTATCAGAATAATAAATTTAAAACAATTCTATTTGCAGCAACAGGTATAATTAAAATGATAACTTCAATTGGATTAAATCCCTGCATTGATGAAGTAATACGTGTAAAATCTATAAAACCCGGTCACTATGATGTTAAACCACAATACTTCCCCGCAGGCAGCGCTTTTAATGTCGTTCAGATAACCAACAAGCTGAAAAAAATAGGGAAAATAGACACCGGGGTAAAGGCATTTTATGCTGGTTTCATAGATAAAGGCAAACCGTATATATTACTTCAAAAGAAAAAAATCTCCACTAAATACTGCATATTTATAAGCGGAGAAACAAGAATAAATCATACCATCGTTCCGTCAAAGGGTGAGGAGATACATCTTAAATCTGATGGTCCCTACATTACCAAAGCGGAATATAAAAAATTTGAAAATCTATTTGAACAAATAATCAAAAACTCAAATGTAATAATTATATCGGGAAAACTTCCTGTAAATGCCAAAAATAATTATTATAATAAATTCATCGAAAAAGCAAATAATGCTGGCATTTTCACAGCAATTGATACAAGGGGTGAAACACTAAAACACGCTGTCACCTCCAGACCGTTCTTTCTTAAATGTAATCTCACGGAACTTTCATTTTTACTAAATAAAGACCGGATAAAATCTGTTAATGAAATACTGGAAGCCGAAAACATTCTCCGGAATATCGATATTCCAATCGCAGTAATATCGGGAGGAAAAAATGGAATATATGTCTTTTATAAAGGTAAATTTATGGCACAGTATAAACTTTCTGAGGAAATCTCTACTAAAAGCACAACTGGTGCCGGTGATATTATACTGACATATTTTTCTTCTTTATTAGACTCGGTAAAAAGAGGAACAAAAAAACTTAATAAGGAAACTATTCATGAATGTGCTGTCTATTCTGCTGCTTATGCATCCGCCAGTACACTGACATCGTATCCTTCAGTTTTCAACACAAAAATTGCGGAAAAACTGCTAAAAAAGGTCATCACTATAAAAAGTAAAAAAAAATTAGACCCTATTTAATTAATAGCGTCTAAAAAATGTCAAATCTTAATGACAAAACTCTTACAAATTTCTACTGCCTTATCCTTTAAATAATTTCGAAAAAAAGCCTTTTTTCTCTTCCGTCAGACACGACATTTTTATTGCTGCAGCCCATCTTGACTGTTTAGATGCAATACAATTCTTATATTCCCTCATAGCCGTCTCAAATATCTGTTCCCGTGATAACTTAAACTCAGTCTTTATATTAATAGCCGTATTATACTTTTTCTCTTCCATCTTTTCATTAAAAACCTTAACAGCGATATTCTTAATAGCATCCTTATTCAAAGAATACTCCTTTGTAAGTAGATGAATCTTGTGATATTCACCCCTTGTCATCAACTTCGCCACAGTCTTTTCAACAACTGAATGAACCTCTTCTTTCGGCAGCCGGTATTCTCTTATACACCATCTCGAAACATCAAAAATCTGTTTTTCTATATGATAACTGAAAACTTTCAATACTATATCGTATATTTTCACGTCAGGAATTTTATAATACTTCTTTATATATGTTGCTCCCGAATAATCTCCCGAACCAAACCTTCTCTTAAATTCGTCAGCCGCCAAATCTAATATCTTATTCTTAGAAATCTTAAGCTCTTTACAAAATGATTCCGTTTCATCAAAACGGTTCGAATAAATAAAAG
>JAUVVT010000411.1 GCA_030604505.1 bacterium
CAGATCGCAAATCTCTATTCGTAAATGTTTGGATTGTTATATTTTATTATTTTTCTTATTTAGAATTTAAAAACTTAATATTTATTTTTGATTTGCCGATTATATATTCAGTAACTAACCTAGTTTTTTTAAAATCATTTCACATAATTTCAAGGAGGATGAACAAACTTTATATAATATTATGAATATTTGAGAGATGGTTTAATTGTATTAATTTATTCATATTAATTTATTCAATTGAGCCGAATTAAGAATTTTCTTTAACGTGTAAATAAGTTTTAATGGATTTATAAAATTTTACAATTTAATTTATCTGAAGGAGATATATAATGAAAACATTTAAAGCAAAACTTCTCAGGGATTTAACCTATATTGGCACATGTAGTCTTAAAAAGGGTTCGATAGTAAATATTTCTCAATTATCAGCCAGGTCAAACTGGATTTTGGACACAAAATCGAATCAAAAAATCAAAGTTTTTAATCATGATTTTGAAGTTGTTTAAATATAATCTGCTTTTTTAAATCTCACCCTGAATTTAGAAAGTCATTCCTGTTTTTCATTTTTTCTCTTTAATATAATTTGAATACCTTTTATAAAATATCTTGACAATAGTTATTATATTTTTTAAAATAATTATTGAATTTATTCGATAAGCTTGCCTTTTTTTAGAAAGTTTTTGAATAATTATTTATTATTTCTATTAAATAGAATATGAATTATTAGAGGCACGAAGGAACAGAGTAAATAGATAGATGAGTAGATGAGTTTACTGGTTTAATAATAACCCGTTTACCCATTTACCCATACGCTCATATACTTAATCACTCTCTTTCTCTTCGGTGAAAAAGATTTTAAATAATATAGTCAATATATATTTTTGATGTTCCTTAAAAATAATACAGGAGGGAAGTATGCCAAGAGTAGGAGTAATATTAGGGGGGGCGGGAGTTTATGACGGTTCGGAAATTCACGAGGCGGTTATAACTCTTTTGAGTATTGAAAATAAAATGGGTGATTATTTATGTATAGCTCCGAATATCAACCAAATGCATACGGTTAATCATCTGACCGGAAATGAATCGGAAGGTGAACAAAGAAATGTACTTGTTGAATCGGCAAGGATTGCAAGGGGGAACGTAAAAGATATTAAAGATGTTGATCCGAATGAAATAGATGCAATAATACTTCCGGGAGGTTTCGGAGCGGCAAAGAATTTATGCGATTTTGCTGTAAATGGTGCAGATTGCGATGTTAATCAGGATGTTAAAGAATTACTTTTGAATATGAATAAAGCAGGTAAGCCTATTGGTGCAATGTGCATAGCTCCCGTTATTTTGGCAAAGATTTTCGGGATTTATAAACCTACTTTGACAATAGGAACAGATAAAGGAACGGCTGAAGCAGTTGAGAAGATGGGAGCGGCTCATAAGGATTGTCCAGTGGATGATATTGTTGTGGATAGAGAAAACAGACTGGTTACTACACCTGCATATATGCTTGCAAAGGGAATTTCCGAGGCTGCATCAGGAATTGACAGGCTTGTAGAGGAAGTGCTTGCAATGATATAAATTTGATTTACGAATAATGAATTAATATCTTTGAAAGGTTGTAAATATTATCGATTTTATAATAAGTTTTATTGTCATTCCGCTCCGAAAATTCGGGTGCGGAATCTTTGACATTAAAGTATTACTGCATATTATGGTATAATAATCATCCTTTCTTCTGCCGAATTATAGATAAAAGATATTTATAAATAGATTTATTATTAATTTGCGCCGTGAGCGTAGATTAATTTTATCGGTTCATCTGTAGTACATCGAACGCTGTGTTTTGTATTTGGAGGAACATTAATAGCACATCCGGGAGATATCGGGAAAGTTTTATCCCCAAGCATATATTCTCCCTGCCCGCTGAGTATATAAATTGCTTCCTGGTCTTCGTGTGTGCCGGGTTCTGTGAATTCTTTGGATGTATAAAAAGCGATACCCAGCGAACAACCTCCGGTAGTATCGAAGTTTTTATCGTTTATTAAGTTTTTACCCCAGTGTTCTTTAGTTCCGCTTTTTTCGACCTCTTCTTCACACATAAAAAGTTTCTTCTTTTTATTATTTTTGTTTATTGCAGTAATATCAACGATTGTTGCATGAGTGTATAATAATCTGACTGGTTCACTTGTTGTGCGGCGGACACAGTGTTTTGTTTTAGGCGGTACATAAACTGCACATCCGGGAGAGACAGGAAAAGTTTTATCGCCAAGTTTATATTCTCCTTCTCCGCTGATTATATAAACGCATTCCTGGTCATCGTGAATACCAAGCAGCCTGAAATCTTCAAGATGGTATTCTGCAATTCCGATAGAAAATCCTGATGTTGTTTCAAAAAGCTTTGAATTTATCAGGTCAACACTCCAACGGTCTTCAAATATGCTCCTTTTCAAGTCTTTTTCATATATATAAAGTCTTTTCTCGCTCATATCTTGTTTCTCCGGTTTTTTTTGGCAATTTATTAATATACTTGTGGAAAATAATATAATAATTAGTAAAACGAACTTACTTAATTTGTTAGAATTGTGCATTTGTGTACCTCCTTATCGTTTTTATTTATGATTAGATAAAAATGAAAATACTCATTAATAATTCATAAATTCAGGAATATTTTTAAAAGGTTTGAAAAAAATATTTTCTATAGTGCTAACTACAATATAAATTGATTAAAATTTAAATTCAATATTTTTCTTTTTTAATGGTTTAACAAAAAAACTTGAAATTTGTTAATTATATGTTATATTTTAAGATTAGAAATTTTAGATAATTTGTACGACACAGATGCTATTGTGAATTCATCAATAAGTTTTTTACTAAAATAAAGAAGACATACGGACAAAAACCGGAGAGTAGAAATGTTAAAGAAATTGAGCAGTATATCTGTTCACGG
>JAUVVT010000023.1 GCA_030604505.1 bacterium
ATACAGACTAAATAAAAAATTAAATCTCAATGTTGGTATGGACGTGACTGTGCTGACTAATGTGGATATAGTAGAAATAATAAAATATTTATTAGAGTTAAAGGCTGGTAAGAAAGATTCAGATGATATAGACCATTTGGGAAACAGACGTGTTAAAACAGTGGGCGAGCAGCTCGCAGCACAGTTTAGTGTGGGATTAGCAAGAATGGCTCGAACAATTAAAGAGCGGATGAATATACGTGATAGCGAAACTCTTACTCCTCAGGAACTGATTAATGCCAGAACTATTTCTTCTGTAATAAATACATTTTTCGGCACAAGCCAGCTTTCTCAGTTTATGGATCAAACAAATCCTCTTTCTGAATTGACACATAAGAGAAGATTAAGTGCTCTTGGACCGGGAGGATTAACAAGGGAGCGTGCGGGATTTGAAGTCAGAGATGTCCATTATACTCATTATGGGAGACTGTGTCCAATAGAAACTCCTGAAGGTCCTAATATCGGGTTAATTTCTTCGATGTGTATTTATGCCAGAATAAATGAGCTTGGTTTTATTGAAACACCTTATAGAAAGAAAGAGGGTAGTAAGGTTACGGGTAAAATAGTTTATCTTACAGCAGACGACGAGGATAATTATGTTATAGCGCAAGCCAACACACCTTTGACACCGGATGGAAAGATTGGCAGAGATAAAGTTAAGGCAAGAATTAAGGGAGACTTTCCTGTAGAAGAACCTGCAAATATTGATTTTATGGATGTAGCTCCCTGCCAGATAACAAGCGCAGCGGCGGCTTTAATACCTTTTTTAGAACATGATGATGCAAACAGGGCTTTGATGGGGTCTAATATGCAGCGTCAGTCTGTTCCTTTATTATCTCCTAAGACACCTTATGTTGGAACCGGCTTAGAGAAAAAGGTAGCCAGAGATTCAAGAACTTTGATAATCTCAAAAACTAACGGAAAAGTTACAAAGGTTTCTGCAACTGAAATTGTGGTTGAAAATGATGTTGACCAATCAGAAGATGATAAAAGAAAATTAACGAAGTTTGATGATGCTAATTACACCAATTATAATTTAACAAAGTTTTTTAGGACGAATCAGGATACTTCCATTAATCAAAGGCCCATTGTAAAAATTGGCGATTCTGTTAAGGTTGGAAATGTCCTTGCTGATGGATGTGCTACAGATAAAGGAGAACTTGCACTCGGCAGAAATATTCTTGTGGCATTTATGCCCTGGAAAGGATATAATTTTGAAGATGCTATTGTTGTGAGTGAAAAGGTGATAAAGGATGATTTATTTACTTCTGTGCATATAGAAGAATATGAATTGCGTGTAAGAGATACGAAAAGAGGAGAAGAGGATTTAACAAGAGAGATACCAAATGTCAGTGAGGAGGCAACAAAGGACCTTGATGAGAATGGAATCATAAGAGTTGGTGCTGAAGTTAATGCAGGTGATATAATAGTGGGAAAGGTTACTCCAAAAGGTGAGACAGATCCGACTCCGGAGGAAAAATTACTAAAAGCGATTTTTGGTGATAAAGCGGGTGATGTTAAGGATGCATCTTTGAAGGCACCCCCGGGAATGAAGGGAATAGTTATAAATACAAAGTTATTTTCAAGAAAGAATAAAGATTCTGCAACAAAAAAAGAAGATAAGAAAAAGCTTGATAAAATTGAGAAGGAATTTAAGAAAATAATTCAGTCGTTAAATGAATTAAGAAATGAAAAAATATTGGCACTTATTTTGAACAAAAAATCGAACGAAATTAAAAATAAAGATAATGATAAAAAACTGATTAAAAGTGGAACCAAATTAACAAAAGAAGTTTTAAAGGATATAGATTTTTCAAATGTTGACCTTGATGCCGAATGGACAAATGATTCGGGAACAAATAAGATGATAAGGGAATTATTCGAGGAGTATAATAAGTTGCTGAATAAATATGATGAAGAACATAAGAGGAAAAAATATAAGATAATGGTGGGTGATGAGCTGCCTCCCGGAATAGTCCAGCTTGCAAAGGTGTATATTTCAAAAAAGAAAAAACTCTCCGTAGGTGATAAGATGGCGGGAAGGCACGGTAATAAAGGTGTTATTGCAAAAATAGTTCCGGTTGAAGATATGCCATATTTGCCTGACGGAAGGGTTGTTGATATTGTTCTGAATCCGCTGGGTGTTCCATCACGTATGAATTTAGGACAAATATTTGAAACAGCTCTTGGTTTGGCTGCGGATAGATTGGGAATTTATTATTCGACTCCGGTTTTCGATGGAGCTTCAATATATGAGGTTAAAGAGGAACTGAAAAGGGCAGGTTTTTCTGATGATGGAAAGACGGTATTGTATGATGGACAGGATGGTAAACCTTTTGACCAGAGGATTACTGTGGGATATATATATATGATGAAACTTTCCCATCTTGCTGACGATAAGATACATGCACGGTCAATTGGTCCATATTCATTAATAACACAACAGCCTCTTGGTGGAAAGGCACAGTTCGGTGGGCAGAGATTTGGAGAAATGGAGGTTTGGGCATTAGAAGCCTATGGTGCTGCACATACACTCCAGGAAATTTTAACAGTCAAATCAGATGATGTAAACGGAAGAGCAAAAGTGTACGAATCTATTGTGAAGGGTGAAAATTTACCAGAAGCAGGAATACCAGAGTCTTTTAATGTATTGTTCAGAGAACTTCAGGGATTGTGTCTTGATGTCAAAGCAGAATAATTTTTAGTTATAATAGAAAACCGGTATTTATAGATTTTTTTGATTTTTAAGAAAATTAATTTATAATCAATATAATTGAAATATTTGGAAGGGGATAACTTGATAACAAGAAATGTAGGAGGCAAAAGATTTTCAAAGATTTCGATAAGTTTAGCTTCACCAGATACGATACTTGCAAAGTCGTATGGTGAGGTTCTGAAACCTGAAACAATAAACTATCGTTCTTTTAAACCTGAAAAGGACGGGCTTTTTTGTGAGAAGATTTTTGGTCCGGTACGTGACTGGGAATGTCACTGTGGTAAATATAAAAGGGTTCGATATAAGGGTATAATTTGTGATAGGTGTGGTGTGGAAATTACTCTTAAGAGTGTGAGACGTGAGAGAATGGGGCATATTGTTCTTGCAACGCCGGTTGTCCATATATGGTATTTCAGGTCGATGCCAAGTAAGGTTTCATATTTGCTTGGAATAAACGCCAAAGACCTTGAAAAAGTTATTTATTATGAGTCCTATGTTGTAACAGACCCCGGCGGTTCCGAATTGCGATATAAGGAATTAATATCGGAAGAAGAATATTTCCGGTTGATGAGTGAATATTATAGTGATGATAAGAAAAATAATAAAAATGTATTTACTGCAAAGATTGGTGGAGAAGCAGTAAAGGAACTTTTAAAGCAAGTTGACCTTCAAGTTCTTTCTAAAGAGCTTAGGTATCAGGTAAAGGTTGAAACTTCCGTTCAAAGAAAAAATGAGGCATTGAAACGTCTTAAGATTGTTGAATCATTTATACCTAAAGATGGGGATTTGATTAACAAGCCAGAATGGATGATATTGGATGTTATACCCGTTGTACCTCCGGAATTAAGACCGCTTGTTCCTCTCGAAGGTGGAAGGTTTGCAACATCTGACCTGAATGATTTATACCGAAGAGTAATAATTCGTAACAACCGTCTAAAGAAACTGATAGAAATAAAGGCACCTGAAATAATCTTAAGGAACGAGAAACGGATGCTTCAGGAAGCGGTTGATTCACTTTTTGATAATGGTAGAAAAGCCACTGCTGTTAAAAGCGACGGAAACAGACCATTGAAATCATTGAGCGATATGCTTAAAGGTAAACAAGGTCGTTTTCGCCAAAACCTATTGGGGAAGAGAGTTGATTATTCCGGAAGATCAGTAATAGTGGTAGGTCCTGAACTTAAGTTGTACGAGTGCGGGCTGCCAAAGACTATGGCTGTTGAACTATTTAAGCCTTTTATCATAAGAAAATTAGTAGAACGTGGAATTGTTAAGACTGTAAAGAGCGCAAAAAAATTAGTTGATAGAAGAGACAGAGAAATCTGGGATATTTTGGAAACTATTATTGATGACCATCCAGTTTTGCTTAACCGTGCCCCTACACTTCACCGTCTTGGTATACAGGCTTTTCAGCCGGTACTGGTTGAAGGGAAAGCTATAAGGATTCATCCGCTTGTTTGCGCAGCATTCAATGCCGACTTTGACGGAGACCAGATGGCAGTACATATTCCTTTATCTTTTGAATCTCAGGTAGAGACCAAACTTCTGATGCTTTCGAGCCATAATATACTTTCACCGGCAAACGGGAGACCTGTTGCAATCCCAAGTCAGGATATAGTCTTGGGATGTTATTATTTAACCAAAGTAAAGCCCGGCAGTAAAGGAGAAGGCAAATTATTTTCCTCCGATAATGAGGTAATGATAGCATATGATAATGAAGTTATTGACATTCATGCAAAAGTCAAGGTAAGAATGAATGGAAAGGTAATTGAGACCACGCCTGGAAGGATAATATTTAATAAAAGTCTTCCGAAAGATTTTGAGTTCGTTAACGAACTCCTTGCAAAAAAAAGAATAGAGGAGATTGTTTATGTAATATATAGAAAGTTCGGAGTCTATGAAACCTCAAGATTTCTTGATGAATTAAAGGATGTTGGTTTCAAATATGCAACTGACGGTGGTATTTCAGTCGGTTTGGATGATGTTATCGTTCCGGAAGAGAAAGGCAACTTAATCGAAAAAGCAACAGAACAAGTTGAAGAAATTAAAAGCAATTATGAAAAAGGAATTTTAACCGAAGGTGAAAAATACAATCAGGTTATAGATATCTGGACTTATACGACGAACAAAGTTGCAAAGACAATGTTTGACAGATTGAGTTATTCGGAAGATGGATTTAATCCAATATTCATGATGGCAGATTCCGGAGCAAGAGGAAGTAAAGAACAGATAAGACAGCTTGCAGGAATGAGAGGTTTGATGGCAAAGCCGCAGAAGAGTATGACAGGAAGAACGGGTGAAATTATTGAAGATCCCATAATAGCGAATTTTAAAGACGGGCTTTCGGTTTTAGAATATTTTATATCTACTCATGGTGCGAGAAAAGGACTTGCCGATACCGCACTCAAGACAGCCGATGCCGGTTATCTTACCAGAAGACTGGTTGATGTCGCCCAGGATGTAATTATTAATGAGCGAGATTGCGGCACTATTCTCGGAATTGAGATTACTGCATTAAAAGAAGGTGAAGAAATAATAGAGCCGCTCGGTGATAGGATTATTGGAAGGGTGGCTGTGGAGGATATTATAGACCCAATAAGCGATAAAGTAATTGTTGAAGCAGGGAAACTGATAGATGAAGTAGATGCTAAAAATATTTCAGAGACATCTATTGAATCTGTCAATATCAGGTCGGTATTGACGTGTGAATCCAGAAGAGGGGTGTGTGCAAATTGCTACGGCAGGAATCTCGCGACAGGAAAGTCGGTGGATAATGGAGAAGCAGTTGGAGTAATAGCTGCACAGAGTATTGGTGAACCGGGTACACAGCTGACTTTGAGGACTTTCCATATAGGTGGAACTGCAAGCAGAATAACAGCTCAGTCTAAGGCAATTGCCAAATATGAAGGAACGGTTAAATATGAAAACTTAAAATATGTAGTTCAAGATGATGGTTCGATTATAGCACTTGTCCGAAATGGAATGATTTATATTATGGATGAAAACAACAGAGTATTAGGGCGTTATATTGTTACTTATGGAGCAAATGTAATGGTTAAGGATAGTGATACTGTGAAGAAAGGACAAGTACTATTTAGATGGGATCCATATTCGGGAGTTATTTTGGCTGATAAAGCCGGAATTGCAAAATTTTCAGATGTTAAGGAAAATATTACTTTCAGAGAAGAACTTGATGACCAGACAGGTCTAAAACAGAGAGTTGTCATTGAATCAAGGAACCGAAATTTGAATCCGAGAATACAGATTATTAATGAAGAAGGAAAGAGGGTAGGTAATTACATTATTCCTACCAAATCAAGGTTAATGGTGAGGGAAGGTGATAGTATTAGAGCCGGTGACATACTTGTGAAGATTCCCAAGGAATCAACAAAAACAAAAGATATAACTGGTGGACTTCCAAGAGTGGCTGAGTTATTTGAAGCGAGAAAACCGAAAGACCCCGCTATTGTTTGCGAAATAGATGGATTTGTAAAGTTTGGTAGTATTAAGAGAGGAATTAGAGAATTAATTGTAACCGGAAAACAGGGTGATGAAAAAATTTATATGATTCCTCATGGAAAGCATGTTTTGGTTCAGGATGGAGATGAAGTAACATCAGGTGAGAGGCTTACAGACGGGTCAGTAACACCACAGGATATTCTCAGAATAAAAGGAGCAAAGGTTGTGCAGGAATATCTCGTGAATGAAATTCAGGAAGTTTATAGGCTTCAAGGTGTTAGGATTAACGATAAGCATATTGAAGTAATTGTACGGCAGATGTTACAGAGAATAAAAATCGAAGATTCTGGCGATACATATTACCTTGAAGGTGACCATGTAGACAAGCATATAATTTTAGAGGAAAATGAAAAGATAAGCTCTATGGTAGTTATAACAGAATCGGGTGATACAAGATTTAAAAAAGGTGATATTGCAAAGAAATTTGAAGTTGAAAGGATCAATGAGAGACTTAAAAAACAGGATAAAGATATTATCAAATTTAATGCAGCCCGGCCAGCTACTTTTCAACCTATGCTTTTGGGAATTACTCAAGCTTCATTAAGTACGGAGAGCTTTATTTCTGCAGCTTCATTCCAAGAAACAACAAAGGTTCTTACCGATGCTGCTATTGAAGGTAAAATTGACCATTTGGTTGGCTTAAAAGAAAATGTTATAATGGGTCATTTAATTCCTGCAGGAACCGGACTTAAGAGCTATATGAATTTAAGAGTAGAGGCAGAAGAGCTCCCAGAAGGTGATGAAGAATTAGAAGAAGAAGCAAAGAAAGAACTTATTTCTATTAATAATAAATGATTTTTGTAATTTAATGGTTTAATTTATTAGTATCATAAAAAAAAATGTAAAGGAGGATACTTGCCTACAGTAAATCAGTTAGTTCGCCACAGAAGAAAGAAGATTTTAAAGAAAACCCTTGCACCGGCAATAAGCGGTTCACCTCAGAAAAGGGGAGTTTGCACAAGGGTTTATACTTCAACACCAAAGAAACCGAATTCTGCATTAAGAAAAGTTGCAAGAGTTAGGTTGACAAATGGGATAGAAGTAACATCTTATATTCCTGGCGAAGGACACAATCTACAGGAACATTCAATTGTGTTAGTAAGAGGAGGAAGGGTAAAAGACCTTCCTGGAGTGAGATATCATATTGTCAGAGGAACTCTTGATACCAGTGGCGTATCGGACCGGAAACAAGGAAGGTCAAAATATGGTGTTAAAAAACCAAAACAATCAATTTAGTTATTAAGTAAAGAAGGGAATATCAATGCCGCGTAGGAAAAAAATAGTAGAAAGAGAAATATTGCCAGATCCTAAGTATAACAGCGTTTTAGTATCAAAATTTTTAAACTGTCTAATGGGTAAAGGTAAGAAAGGTATTGCCGAACATATATTTTATGATTCTATGGAAATTGTTCAAAAGAAAACCAAAAAAAGCGGAATGGAGATTTTCAAAAAAGCTATAGATAATATACAACCGTTGATTGAGGTTAAATCAAGAAGGGTTGGTGGAGCAACTTATCAGATACCTGTTGAGATAAGGGCGAAAAGGAAATTGGCACTTGCAATGAGATGGATTATTGGTTTTGCAAGAATCAGAAGCGGTAAATCTATGACAGATAAATTAGCAGCGGAGATAATTGATGCGGCTAATAGAGAAGGCGCTTCTATTAAAAAGAGAGAAGATACTCATAAGATGGCAGAAGCAAATAAAGCTTTTGCTCATTTTAAATGGTAGTTTGTATATTTGCGATTTACGAATAGAGAATTTTCACTTTTACTAAATCGTAAATCTAAAATCGTAATTCGTAAATTGTATATGATACAGGTAATTTTATCGGTTATAGAGAAAGGACTATTGATATAGGAAATGAATAATAATAATAATAATTTCAAATTAGATAGAATACGGAATATAGGGATAATGGCTCATATTGATGCTGGAAAAACTACAACTACAGAGAGGATTCTGTTTTATACCGGGAAGGTTCACCGTATAGGGGAGGTTCACGATGGTTCCGCAATTACTGACTGGATGGAACTTGAAAAGGAAAGAGGTATTACAATTACATCTGCAGTGGTAACCTGTATATGGAATGACCATAAAATAAATATTATAGATACGCCCGGACATGTAGATTTTACAGCTGAAGTTGAAAGGTCTCTGAGGGTTCTTGATGGAGCAATAGCAATTTTTTGCGCAGTAGGTGGAGTTGAGCCCCAATCAGAAACAGTGTGGAAACAGGCTGATAAGTATAAAGTGCCCCGAATTGCTTTTGTCAATAAGATGGACAGGATCGGGGCTGATTTTTTTAAAACCGTTGATATGATAAAAACACGACTCGGAGCGAATCCTGTGTGTATTCAATTGCCTATCGGAAGCGAAGATATTTTTACAGGGATAATAGATATAATAAAAATGAAATCGGTGATGTATAATGAAAAAAGTCTGGGAGCATTGTTTGAAGAAAAAGAGATACAGAAAGACCTTCTTGATAAGGCAATCGATTATAGAAATAAATTACTCGAAGCTGTTTCCGAATTTGATGATGTATTAATGGAAAAATATCTGGACGGGAAGGATATATCAGAAGAAGATATAAAAAGAGCTGTTAGAATAGGAACATTAAATGCAAAAATAGTTCCATTATTATGTGGGTCAGCATATCGAAATAAAGGAATTCAAAGACTCTTGGATGCAGTTATAGATTATTTTCCTTCTCCAATTGATATTAATCATGTTATTGGCATAAACACTATTACGGGACATGAAGAAAAGCGTAATATCACATTGGATGAACCATTTTCTGCTCTTGCGTATAAAGTAATGTCAGACCCACATGTGGGAAAGCTAATTTATTTAAGAGTATATTCGGGTAGTGTAAAGACAGGAAGCCAGGTTTTAAATACTACCACCGGAAAAAAAGAGAGATTTGGCAGGATACTTCAAATGTTTGCCAATAAAAGAGAAGATATAAATGAAGTTACCTGCGGAAATATTATTGCAGCAGTGGGATTGAAGAATACAAAAACCGGCGATACATTATGTGATGTCAGACATCCGATAAAATTGGAAGCTATGAATTTTGCAGAGCCTGTTATATCAATTGCAATCGAACCAAAAACTAAAGCGGACCAGGATAAACTGGATGTCACACTTGCTAAACTTTCTGAAGAAGACCCTACTTTTAAGGTTAATGTTAATTCTGATACGGGACAGACAATTATATCAGGAATGGGTGAATTACATCTTGATATAATTAAAAACAGACTTATTAGGGAATTTAATGTTAGTGCAAATGTGGGAAAACCAGAGGTCTCATATAGAGAGACTATTACGAAAAAAATTGAATCTGAGGAAAAATTTGTTCGTCAGTCCGGTGGAAAAGGACAATACGGTCATGTAAAAATTATAATAGAACCAATTGAAGGAGATAAAGGTTTTCAATTTGAAAATGAAATAAAGGGCGGCGCTATACCAAAAGAATATATTAACTCTGTTTCGGAGGGAATCCAGGAAGCAATGAAAAACGGAATAGTAGCAGGTTATCCTTTGATCAATATAAAAGCGACATTGATTGACGGCTCCTACCACGAAGTTGACTCCTCTGAACTGGCATTTAAAGCTGCCGGATCAATTGCCCTTAAAGAAGGAGTTAAAAAGGCTGGCCCGGTATTATTAGAGCCAATGATGAATATCGAGATAATTGTACCTGAAGATTATCTCGGTGATATAATGGGCGATTTGACATCAAGAAGGGCTAAAATCGAAGGGGTTACACCAAGAAAAAATGCACAGATTGTGAAAGGAACGGTACCACTAAGCGAAATGTTTGGATATGCAACAAGTCTGAGGTCATTGAGTCAGGGAAGGGCGATCCATACAATGCAATTTTCACATTATAATAAAATCCCTGAAAACGTTTCAAATAAAATAGTTGAAAAAGTCTTAGGGGTGGTGTAATTTTATTTTATTAATATACAATATCTTACGATATATTTTTGAAGTAATATAAGAAATAGATTGATTTTATTATAAAAAATAACTAACATAGAAATTTATCATCAAAACGGGAGGTAAATAGATGGCAAAGGAGAAGTTTGAGAGGACGAAGCCTCATATAAATATAGGAACGATAGGTCACATAGATCATGGTAAGACGACATTGACGGCGGCTATAACG
>JAUVVT010000363.1 GCA_030604505.1 bacterium
AGCCTAATCGGAGAACTTCATAAAAAAAATATGATGCAGATTTTCTTTTCTCTGAGTACCGAAGATAAATGACCTTCTTTTAATTTGCCACCTCAATATAACACTTCACCCTTTTTAATATGAGATTAAAAACAGAAATTATATCAACATCTGCTATTTTTATTGCAGGTGCAGTTTCATTAGGTTATACTTTCGCAGTTTTTCCCAATCTGGAGCTAATGACAGCAACTATTTTTTTAGGTGGTTATATCCTTGGCAGATTTTGTGGCTTGATTGTTGGATTGTTATCGGCATTTTTATGGTCTTCATTAAATCCCTGGGGCTCTGGACTGGCATATCCGCCGATTTTATTCGCTCAAATTGTAGGATTTTCTGTTGTGGGTTTTTCCGGAGGATTGATTAGATTATTTGTAAATCCTTCTAAAATAACCTTAAAAAGTGCATTAATTTTCGCATTGTCAGGATTTATTTTAACAATATTTTATGATGTAACAACTAATCTTTGTTCAATATTATTTTCCGGATTTGACCTGAGAATGATGAGAAATGTATTGCTCGCGGGAATCCCGCTTTCTTTTTTTCACATTGCAATGAATGTGCTGATATTTTTTGCTGTTTTACCTGCAATAATTAAATCCCTGAATAAAACAGGATTTATAAAAAAATATTGGAGAGGCAGTGATAGATTTAATAAGATGGATAGCTTGAGATGAAAATGTCAGAAAGACTATTTATCAGATATTTTTATTATGTTGAGAAGCCTGCAGAATTATCCCGCTTATTCCTATTATTATTATTAATATTATTATACAAAAGGGTATGATTATATACATAATAACCTCAATTTATAAAGGTTTCTGACTATTATAAAAATCGGCTGTTAGGTAGGAAAACTTTAATTTTATTGTTGGACTATAAATGGTTAACTATTTAGAATCACGTGAACTGAATGTACCGTTATTTTCTTCCTTTTCTCCAATTAAATCATTGACATCAATATCTTCTGTTAGTATATTATTTTTATCTGAATTGCTTATTATAACAAATTTCTGCTTATATTAAGAAAAATCTCTTTTGCAGGGGCAGACCCATGTGTCTGCCCCAATAAAAAAACACGATTATTTATATGAAAATTGTGAGTGAACACGCGGATTCGCCCCTATAAATCTAATCGTCATTGATAAATTTTATGAAAAATTCAGGGTAAATGATTTTGTCCGATCTATGCTCATTTTTTAATTGTCAACAAAATATTACACTAATAGTTTTGTAATGTTAAAAAATATAAAGATAAGTTTATTAATACTAATTTTAAATTTAATATTTTTTGAAAATATATATTGTGCGTTTGAACGTATAAACGGAGGGTCCAGGGCAGAGGCTTTGGGTGGAGCATTTACTGCTTATGCTGATGATTATAATTCGGTATTTTATAATCCTGCGGGTCTTAGCGGACTGCAAGATAAAGAGGTTTCATTTTTCTATTTAATTCCGTACGGCTTAAAAGAGCTTGGGACGAAATGCTTCGCATTTGTTGTGCCTTTTAAAAATAGCGGATTTGGAATAGTTTTACAGCAAATGGGTACCGAACTTTATCGCGAATCTCAATTTATATTTTCTGCCGCTACCGAATTTTATAAGGGTTTCTCAGTTGGTATAAATTCAAAAATTCTGAATCTGAATATTCAAGGGTATGGTGGAAAGTCAATATTGGGATTGGATGCGGGTGTCCTTTATGCTTTTAAAAATGGACTTAAATTCGGAGCATTTTTTAATAATATTAATAATCCCGGTTTCGGAAAAACGAATGGAGAGATAAGCCGATTTTCTTCTGTTGGTATTTCTAAAAAAATAGCTTCAGGATTAACATTAAACCTTGATTTAAATAAATATAATAATTATCCGGTAATAATGAGGTTTGGTGGAGAAATACATTTAAATGAACAATTTTATCTTAGAATGGGTATTAGCGATAATCCGACAAAGTTCTCAGGAGGATTCGGAATCGATATCAGGAAAGTATCTGTAAATTACTGTGCTTCAAATCATATTATTCTCGGTATGACAAATCAATTTTCAATAACCTTAAAAATAAAATAGTTTATTTTTCTTATTTGACAAATTTTTTATATCTGACTAAATTTAAGATATGAAAAAAAACTTGACTTTTTTCAATTTTTGAACTTAATTATAACGATATTAATAATTGCTGTAATTGTCAGATTAATTAAATAAAAAAGGAGAGTTAAGAGATGAAAAAATATTTTTTATTTGTTCTAATACTTGGTATTATTGGTTTTCAGATAAACTGCGGCGGTGTTTCTTCTGTTTTGACCGCACCTATAGATGATAATGTTCTTGTATTGGGGGGGATTCTTTTTGAGAATCTTACCAATACCAGTCTTGGAAGATTTGAGACTGTTGAATCGGGAGTTGAGATTGTTATTGTGGGAAAAGATGAAAAGAGTGGAGAAATAAAAGGGTATAGAACCGTCACAGATAAAAACGGATATTTTCATTTGGAGAACGTTCCAAGAGGTCAATATGTCGTAAAGGGTTTATTGGTTATGCTGGAAGACCAGTCAACAATTCGAATAACTAATGATTGGACATTTACAAAATCACCATATTACAAATTAACCAGACCGGAGCAGATAATAGATTTTAATGTTACTTATTTTCCAAAACAGGAAACAGGCGGAAAAGTAATGAGTATAGGAATATGGTATTACGGAATGGATATGGGCTCGTTCCAACATTTTATAGTACCTAAGCTTGAAAACCGAAAAATAAGAACAGAAAAGGTCCATAACAGACAAACTACCATTGACCATTATAAAGCAAAATTTCCGGATTCTCCTTGGTTTAGTATGTAATATATTTAAAAGTAAAATTTTCTAATTTTTATATTGGGTTCGACAGCTGTCGAACCCAATATCATTATGCGCACATCAAAGCACTAACCTTTTTATAAATATTCTTATCCGTAATTATAAAGTTTTGTCCCGTGAAAAAAAACTGCTCTGATATAAAGCTCCTGTTTAGGGTCTTAATGTATTTCATCTTGATTATATGTACCTCCATATTTCCCGCTATATCATTTTGCCAGGAAGATAGTAATGAAGAATTATTTGAGCTTGATGAAGAAATATCGGATGGAACGGATAATTATGAATTATTATATGATTTAAGACAAAATCCGATTGATATTAATAAGTCAACACCAGAGCAGTTAATTATAATACCGGGTGTACAATATTCTACTGCTTTGAAAATATGTAACTACAGAGACCGGACAGGCGGATATTTAAATCTTGATGAAATGAAAAAGGTTTTAAAGATTGATGATGAAATATTTCAAAAATTGAAGCAGTTTATGTATGTCGGCAGAGGTATTAAATGGCGAAAATTCGGATTTGAAATAAGGTC
>JAUVVT010000293.1 GCA_030604505.1 bacterium
TATATTATTTATATTATTTATATTACTTGCATTTTGCTTAAAATTTTATTATATTAAAGAGTACCCATGTTTGACTTACGTTGTTGTTCTTCTGTTATTCCGGCTTAGTGATTAATTTTGCTAAGCCGGTTTTTTTATGCTTCTGCTGGCTAAGGTGTTCTTCACCTTCGTCTTGCAAAACCTGCCGGCGGTATGTTAAAATCCCCTGTGGGTATTAAAAACCTCTTTATATTATTTTTTTCAATTAAGGTACAGCTCCCCCTGCCTGTTTTCTAAATCCTCTCCTGCTTTCTTTATGAGTTATAATACCTCTTTATATTTATCTCCTCTCAGGGATCATCTGTAACTATTTCTTTTTACTTTATTTGGATTCTTCTTTATGTTCCCCCATTACCCAGAGATATATAGAATAGCCGTAACAATCGTCTCCGTCGTCATTTATGACTTTTTTTGCTTTCCAGCCCGGCATATCGAACTCGTGTGAAACAACTCGTGAACCCGGTTTTAAGTATTTTTCAAGATTTGGTTTAAGGAGAACATTTGAGCTTTCGAGAAGATACAGCGTAACCACCGTAGCAGGGGAGACATCGACTGTCATCGCATCCCGGAGGATTATTTTCACCTTGTCTTCTAATCCTTTTTCTTTAACATTAGCCCGTGCTTCTTCAACTCTTTCAGGATCGTAATCGACACCTATACCTCTTGCACCGAATTTTTCCGCAGCCATAATAACAATCCTTCCGTCTCCGCAGCCAAGGTCATAGACTATATCTTTTTCGCTTACTTCAGCAAGTTCCAGCATTTTTTCAACTATTTCGTAGGGCGATGGAACGTATGGAGCTAAGCTTTTACTGCAGTCTTTTTCCTGTGCAGAGAGGTCCAGACCGGAAAGGTTTACCAGGAAAATTATTATAAAAACAATACCTGCAATATGCAATGCGTTGATTCTTTTTGATAGTCTCATTCTTTTTCCTCCAGGTTTCACATATACTTTACTTTTTGTTAAATAATAAGGAATAAATAGTTACTTATTCTTACCTATTTTTACTTTGGCGGTTTCTGATTCAAAACACGTGCCATCAGTATTCCCCCGCCTTGGTGGGATGAGGTGGCTGGCAAAGCAAATCTATTAACAAAACAGTTAAAAATAAATTTTAACCGATATCTCCTGTATCAAAATTAAATATGACTATAACTCGGATTTTCGTTAAGTTGCAGATAAAATATATAAATTTTTTAGCACTATGAAAACATTTTAACACCTCATATTTTTTATTTAAATCTTCTTTATAAAACTATTTTAAGCCTCATAGTGAACGTTTGTTTAGATAGGCATCATATCAAACCATTAATAAGATTAAAATAGCTCAAATATACCCTGTTTCTGTGCGAATTTTAAATATAAGTTAAGGTCATTTTCAAGCTCTGAGATGTCGTATTGTTCTATACCGATATAACGCATTGTAATTTTTTATCTCCCATCCCCTATTGCCTATTTCCTATTGGCTATTGGCTAAAACTTTCCTTTTCCATTTTATATTTTCTTATCGCATCGATAAACTTTTTCCCGAAAAGCAAACTTTTAGTTTTTGCGACTCCCTTTATTTTACTCATCTCTTCTTCTGTTTCGGGAAGATATGTGGCGAAATCCTGTAGAACCCTGTCGAGAAATACCTGAAATGTCGGGATATTCAGTCTTCTGGCAATCCTTCTTCTGACTATTCTGAGCTGTTCAAACAAAACAGGGTCAAACGGTTTATCTGCTTTTTTGTTAATAAACTTCGGCAGATTTATCTCGAATATTTCCTCATTTTTTATGACCTTTCTGCCCCATTGCGTAAGCTCGATTGTCGGATAGAGACCCCTCATTACCGTTATATATTTATCGAGTATCAAATTGTTAATAATCTCTTTTATTATCTTTCTGTCGGAATCTTTAAGTATCCCATAAGTAGAAGCGTCGGCAAGATTATACTGAGCTATCGTCTTACCCCCTTTACCGCGTAAAACGTCTACGATTGCATTTATTCCGAATTTCTCTCTCAGTTCCGCAATGCACTTTAAGATTTTCCTGACCATATTAATATCATATCTTTTTAACATTAACTCCTTTTTATAACCGACACAAATATCACATTTTCCGCATCTTTCCATTACTTCGTCATCACCAAAGAAGGAAAGAATATAACTCATTCTGCAGGAGTTTGAAAAAATATAATCTTCCATTATTTCAAGTTTTGAAAAAGCATCTTTTCTATTATCTGTTTCGTCATACCCTGCTCTTATCTGTTTCTCGCGTTCATATTTGTCGTTCGGATGATACAGCAATACAGAATAACATTTTTTTCCATCTATTCCTGCGGCACAGGTTTCAAAATAATAATCTGTCAGGGATAAAGGAAGATTGTAATGTATTATAAATCTTATGTCTGGTCTTATGAGATTCCTGTAAAATTCTCTTGTTGTTATTACTGTCTTTGTATCTTCATTAATAAACTTATTTGCAGTTTCATTAATATTTTCATTAAAATAAATATCTGATGAGAAATTTTCGTTTTTAAGGAATTTATCTATTGTTTCTGCATTTCTCTTGGAATCTACAAATATCATTCCTGAATCCGGCACCTTACTTATTATATCAGCAATTTTTTCAAGTTTTTCTTCACCTTTAATTACCATATAACGAATGTTCGGTCTGTTATACCCCCTGACAAAAATCTTTATACCCTTTATTTTAATTGCATTTCTTATCTCCGGGTCAGGATTTGAAACTGAAACAACAAACGGAATATCCTTAAAAGTATCTTTCAAATTATCTAAATATTGGAGGTCATTTCGATTACTATCCGATTCGGTCCCAAAGATTATATACTTAATATCAAATGTTAAGTAAGTCTTTATTTCTTCAAGGATTTTAATGTTTTTAATTATTAGAACCTTAAAAGAATCTATATTCCCTTTATTAATATCTTCAATAAAATTATATGGGATACCCATTTTATTTAAAAATTTTACCTGTGCTTTTATAAATTTTTCTGAGGGCGAAACAACTATACATATTCCTTTTAAAATCAATATTGGAAGATAAAAACATAAATACTTAATGTCAGAGGGAGGCATTACGATTAAGGTATCTTTTCCGGAAAGCACGTTCTTAATGATATTTTCCTGCCAGACCTTTAAGGGGGGAAATCCGGTATATTTTTTTAAAGTTTCTTTAATAAATAATTTTACATTGGCTGAAGTATATTTTACTTCTTTTTTCATAGTTTTATACTGATATTTTTTTTGAGGATGTATCGTATTAGAAAAAAACTTTAATTACATAGGAATTATTAAAATTAAAAAATTTAAGAATTTGTTAACCAATTATAATATATAAAATAATACGAAAAAATGCTTATTACATCAAGGAATATTTTTTTTATTTTGATTGTATTAAATATAATTTCTAAAGGAATGCTATTGACAATTAATTTAAAAATGTTATTTTAAAAATGAATATTTATTTTTATTAATATTTGTGGAATAAAAACAGTTTTAAGAAGTATTTATAAAATAAAAGATGACATTTGCAACAACATTCGGAATATCGCTAATACTGAGTATAAAAATATTACTGTTTGGACTGATTTCGGTTAAAAAGGAATCTTCTGAAGAGGCAATAGAAGAAAAAAAGCTAATCAGGGAGGTAAAAAACGGGAATAAACTTGCATTTAATATCCTTATGTCAAGGTATCAGAAAAGGATTTACCATTTGGCAAGGAAAATAGTTATCAATCATTCTGACGCCGATGATGTTGTTCAGGAAACATTTTTTAAGGCATATATGAATATTTCAAGCTTTTCGGAAGAATATAAATTTTATACGTGGCTATACAGAATAGCAGTAAATACATCTCTGACCTTGATAAAAAAGAGAAAGCACCGCGGTCTATCATTTGACGAACTATCAAAAGAGGAACATATTCAATTTGCAAGTAATGAGGAGACAGACCGGAGTTCACAAGATTCTGAAATCAAAAATATTGTTAAAGAAGCATTAAAGAAGCTCTCACCGCCACTGCGGTCGGTTTTTGTTCTCAGGACATCCGAA
>JAUVVT010000230.1 GCA_030604505.1 bacterium
TAAAAAGAGCAGAAAAAAGGAATTGATAACAGAGCTTTTTAAAAACAAATTTTCAGAAGTGACTATTAGTTTTTTGTTTATTCTCCTTGATAAGAGAAGACAGAAATATATTAAAGGAATTAACGAATACTTCAAAGTTCTCTATAAACGCCATCATAAAATAATGGATGTAACAACAATCTCTTCAGTGGAGCTTACGGGTGAAGAAAAAAGCACATTGAAGAAAATCCTTGAAAAGATAACAGGTAAATTAGTAAGTATTATAGATGAAGTCGATCCCTCAATTATTGGAGGATTGATTATAAAAGTGGAAAATAAAATTTACGATAATAGTATTATCAGCCATCTTGAGTGCCTGAAAAAAGAGATGGTTACTATTTGATAAATTTTTAAAATCTTTAAGATTATATATCTAATGCATGGAGGATAAGAAAAAATGCAGATAAATGCAGAGGAAATTGCTTCAGTATTGGAAAAGGAGATATCGGATTTTAAAAAAGAGATGGATGTGTTGGAGGTTGGGGAAGTAATCCAGGTAGGCGACGGGATAGCAAGGGTATACGGACTTGAAAATGTTATGTCGCAGGAACTTGTTGAGTTTCCAAATGACGTTTTTGGAATGGCTCTTAACCTGGAAGAGGATAATGTGGGATGTATATTATTTGGCAGGGATGAGCTTGTAAGTGAAGGGGATGTTGTTAAACGGACAGGAAAGGTGATGGTAATCCCTGTGGGTAAGGCAATTATCGGAAGAGTTGTCAATCCTCTTGGTCAACCGATTGATGGAAAAGGACCCATAAAGTCAGAATATACGCAGCCCATCGAAAGAAAAGCACTCGGTGTTATACAGAGACAGCCGGTTAAAGAACCCCTTGCAACCGGTATCAAAGCCATTGATTCGATGATACCTATCGGAAGAGGCCAGAGAGAGCTGATAATCGGTGACAGACAAACAGGCAAAACATCTATTGCTATCGATACAATTATTAACCAAAAGGACAAGGATGTATTTTGCGTGTATGTTGCAATTGGTCAAAAATTATCAAGTGTAGCAAGAGTAATCCAGACCCTTGAGGACCATGGAGCAATGGAACATACGGTTGTTGTCTGCGCTTCTGCAAGTGACCCCGCACCTCTCCAGTTTATCGCACCATATTCAGGAGTTTCGATAGGTGAATATTTCAGAGATAATGGAATGCATGCACTTGTAGTATATGATGACCTTTCTAAACATGCCTGGGCATACAGACAGGTTTCACTTTTATTAAGAAGACCTCCGGGCAGAGAGGCATACCCCGGAGATGTATTCTATCTTCATTCACGTCTTTTAGAGCGTGCTGCAAAACTTAATGATGATTTGAAAGGTGGATCGCTCACTGCTCTGCCGATTGTTGAAACCCAGGCAGGTGATATTTCGTCCTATATACCTACAAATGTTATTTCAATTACAGATGGGCAGATATACCTTGAGTCGGATTTGTTTTACGCCGGGGTTAAACCGGCAATTAATGCCGGGCTTTCGGTTTCAAGGGTTGGCGGCAATGCACAGATAAAAGCAATGAAACAGGTTGCAGGCAGATTGAGGCTTGACCTTGCACAGTATAGAGAACTGGCAGCATTTGCACAGTTCGGTACAGACCTTGATAAAGCAACACTCGCGCAGCTTACCAGAGGTGAAAAATTAGTCGAGATTTTAAAGCAAAATCTGCATAGCACTCTCCCGTTTGAAAAGCAGATTGTTTTTATATTTGCTGCCATTAATGGATTGTTTGACAAGATGCCAACAAGTCAAATTAAAAACTTTGAACCGGATTTCTATGCTTTTATGGAATCAAAACATAATGATATTCTCACAGAAATAGCAGAAAAGAAGATAATCAGCGATGAATTAAAAGAAAAATTATTGGAGATATCAAAAGATTTTATAGATAAATCGAGTTATATTTCAGCTGCAAGCACAGAATTATCTACTCGTGCGGGAACTACAGTCGGACTGCCGGTTCATGGTAAAACACAAATAAAAGATTCAAAGAAAAAGAAAAAGAAAATGTGAAAAAGTGATTAAACTTGAGGAATAAATATTGGCAACATTAAGAGCAATAAGAAGAAGAATAAATTCAATCCAGGGAACACAACAGATTACCAATGCGATGAATATGGTTGCAGCTGCCAGATTGAGGAAAGCTCAGGATAACATTATCAATGCAAGACCATACGCTTTTAAAATGAAAAGCGTTTTAGACCATATTGCTGCTCTTACTGATTCTAATTTGCACCCGCTCCTTGAACAAAGAGAAATAGAAAAAATATGTTTTGTTATTGTAGCAGGTGACAGAGGTCTATGCGGTGGTTTTAATTCTAACGTTTTCAGAGAAACTGAAAAAGTATACAAAGAATATAGTGAATTAGACAGAAGTGTAATAGCGGTTGGCAAAAAACCAAACGATTTCTTTAGAAACAGAAAGTATCCGATAATATATCAATATACACAATTTTTTCGAACACTTAAATTCTCAGATGCACAGAATATAGTAAGCCAAATCCTAAAGCTTTATCTTGAAAAAAATCTTGATAAGGTTGTTGTAATTTATAACGAGTTTAAATCTGCTATTCAACAAAGGATTATAGTTGAACAGCTTCTGCCTTTTGTACCGGATAAAAGTGAAGAAGAAAAAAAATATGATATAGATTATATATATGAGCCATCAGCCGACAAAATAATGGATAATCTTCTCCCACTGCATCTTAATATTCAAATGTGGAGGATTTTGCTGGAATCGAATGCTGCAGAACAGGCGGCGCGTATGGTTGCTATGGAAGCTGCTACAGACAATGCTCAGGAGATGATAGAAAAACTGACCCTTCTTTTTAACCGGACACGACAGCAGGCGATTACAAAAGAACTTAGTGAAATTGTCGGCGGCGCAGAAGCTTTGAAATAGGTTTGTTTTTTAAAAAATATACTTAGAATAAATTTTAAATTTAATTTATTAAAAATAAAGGGACAAGGAAATGACAGAGGGAAAAGTTGTCCAGATAATTGGTGCAGTTGTTGATATTAGTTTTCCGGAGGGTAAACTCCCGTCAATTTATAATAAGATAACTATAAGTAGAGATGGTCAGGAAGATTTAGTTCTTGAAGCGCAGCAGCATCTTGGAGAAAAACTCGTAAGATGTGTTGCGATGGATTCCACTGACGGTCTTACAAGGGGAGCAAAAGCATTGGATGCCGGAGGACCCATAACTATGCCGGTCGGACAGGCAACACTCGGAAGATTAATAAATATGTGGGGAAAGGCAATAGACGAACAGGGAGAAATAAAGTCCGACAAATATTATCCCATACACCGTCCGGCTCCTCAAATCACAGAACAGGAAACAAAAGCAGAAATGTTTGAAACGGGACTCAAGGTTATTGACCTGCTTGAACCTTATTCAAAAGGAGGAAAAACAGGATTATTCGGCGGTGCCGGAGTCGGAAAAACTGTATTAATTATGGAGCTTATACGAAATATCGCAACAGAGCACGGTGGTTATTCTGTATTTACGGGAGTTGGAGAAAGAACAAGGGAAGGAAATGACCTCTATCTTGAAATGAAAGAATCAGGCGTTCTCGATAAAACCGCACTTATATTTGGTCAGATGAATGAACCGCCCGGTGCAAGACAAAGAGTGGGACTCTCAGGGCTTACCGTTGCCGAATATTTTAGAGATGAAGAAGGAAAGGATGTATTATTGTTCATTGATAATATATTCAGATTTACACAAGCCGGCTCCGAAGTATCTGCGCTTTTGGGAAGGATGCCATCAGCTGCCGGTTATCAACCGACACTTGCTACCGAAATGGGGGCTCTTCAGGAAAGAATTACATCAACTAAAAAAGGTTCAATAACATCCGTGCAGGCAATTTATGTTCCCGCTGATGACCTTACTGACCCTGCACCAGCAACTACGTTCTCTCATCTTGATGCAACAACCGTTCTTTCAAGACAACTTGTTGAGCTCGGAATTTATCCTGCTGTTGACCCTCTCGATTCTACGTCGAAAATCCTCGACCCCGCTGTGGTTGGTGAAGAACATTATCGTGTAGCTACAAAAGTGCAGGAAATCCTTCAACGATATAAAGAACTCCAGGATATTATAGCAATCTTGGGAATGGATGAATTATCCGATGAGGATAAAATAACTGTTGCAAGAGCAAGAAGAATTCAAAAATTCCTCTCCCAGCCATTCTTTGTAGCAGAAGCTTTTACAGGAACTCATGGAAGGTATGTTTCTTTGGAAGATACTATTAAAGGATTTAAGGGATTAATTGATGGTGAATATGATGAACTTCCAGAGCAGGCGTTTTATATGATTGGAGGGATTGAAGAAGCAATAGAAAGAGCAAAAACTATGGAATAGAACTTTTTGAAATCTTTAATATATTATGAAAAGTAAAAGTTTTAGTTTAGATATTGTAGTACCCGACAAGACTGTATTCTCCGGAGAGGTTAACAGAATTTTTGCTCCTTCTGTCGAAGGATACTTTGAAATCTTGCCAAATCATACCCGTTTTCTTGTTGCATTGAAAACGGGCGAAGTCAAAGTTACAAAAGAAAATGTAAAAGAATACTTTGCTATAAGCGGGGGATTTGCAGAGGTTTTTGATAACAGAGTTATAGTTTTGGCGGAGACCGCAGAGCATTTTGAAAATATTAATATAGAAAGAGCTGAAAAATCTAAAGAAAGAGCAATAAAAAGATTAGCAGACAAA